>DAINNS010000066.1:0-7581 GCA_036735765.1 Ilumatobacteraceae bacterium
GGCCTTGCGGAGATCGCGAACCGTGTTCGCCATGATCTTCTGGTCGAGCAGGGAAGGCTGCGCACCGAGGAACAATTCGACTTCTTCCCGAAGGTCACGCTCGAACGGGCTCGGTACTCGCTCTGCGTCGCCGTCGCGCACGCTCATTGCGACGACCCGCCTACGACCCGGCGTCGAGCTTGGCCCGAAGTGCGTCGAGCAGTTCCACGAAACTCTTCTGGAACGACGCAACACCCTCGGCCTCGAGCTTCGCTGCCACCTCGCCCATGTCGATTCCGGTGTCGGCGAGGGCACTCCACGTCGACCGGGCGTCACCGATGGCACTGTCGATGGTACGGGCGACGGTTCCATGGTCGTCGAAGGCCTCGAGTGTCGCGTCGGGGAGCGTATTCACCGTGTCGGGTCCGATCAGCTCATCGACGTACAGGGTGTCGGGATATGCGGGGTTCTTCGTCGACGTACTGGCCCACAGAGGCCTTTGCACCTTGGCGCCATGATCGGCCAGCCGTTGCCAGCGACTTCCGGAGAATTGCTCGAGAAAGAGCGCATAGGCGAGTTGGCCCTGAGCCACGGCCGCGCGACCGAGAAGTGCGGTGGCCGATGCACCACCCGCACGCCCGAGACGTTCGTCCACCTCGGAGTCGACTCGGCTGATGAAGAAGCTCGCAACGGAGTTCACGTCCGACAGGTCATTGATTCCCGTGGCGAGACGATCCTCAAGGCCAGCGATGTATTCCTCGATCACCTCGGCGTAGCGGTCGAGCGAGAAGATCAGTGTCACATTGACGTTGCGTCCTTCGGCGATCATTCGACGAATGGCGGGCAGACCCTCGCGCGTCGCGGGAATCTTGATCATCACGTTCGGCGCGGAGATTCTCTCGTGGAGAGCACGCGCAGCGAGAAGGGTACCGTCCCCATCGAGCGCGAGACGCGGGTCGACCTCGACGCTCACGAAGCCGTCGGAACCGTTCGATGACTCGTACAGTCCGCGAAAGATCGCGAGAGCACCCGCAATATCGTCGAGAACCAGTTCCCAGTAGATCTCGTCGACGTCGAGTCCACGCAATGCGAGTGCGCTGAATTGGGCGTCGTAATCAGAAGAGCCCTGGATCGCCTTTTGGAAGATCGTCGGATTGGACGTGAGTCCGCGCACGCCACGGTCGACGAGACTCTGCAGTTGTCCACTCGTGAGATAGTCGCGACGGAGGTTGTCGATCCACGGGCTCTGGCGCTGTTCGGCGTACAACCGCCGAAGCAAGTTCGTCGAGGTCATCGTTGCGACGATAGTTCGTTCGCCACTCCGACAATGTTCGCGACCGACATACCCAAGTGCTCGAGTGCCACCGCACCGGGCGCGCTGGTTCCGAAACCATCGATACCGATGGCGCGGTCGGCCAGTGCCGACCAGCCGAAGGTACTGCCGGCCTCGACCGAGATCACCGGTACGCCCGGTGGCAACACGGTGTCGCGGAACGCACGGTCTTGCGCAAGGAACGTTGCCTGACAGGGCATCGAGACCACACGTGTCGGAACTGCCAGTTCCTTGCTCGCTGCGACACAAAGAGAGACTTCGCTGCCCGTACCGACGAGCACGAGTCCGGGCTTCGGCACGTCGACCACGACCCCAGCGCCGCGCGCAACGGCGGTGCCATCCGTGACGATCGGAAGATTCTGTCGGCTGAGGATCAGCGCGGTCGGCCCGTCGAAGTCGAGCGCCGCCACGAATGCCGCTGCGGTTTCGTTCGCATCCGCCGGACGGATCACCTGCAATCCCGGGATCACGCGCAGTGACGCGAGATGCTCGACGGGCTGATGGGTGGGACCATCTTCCCCCACACCAACCGAATCGTGGCTGAACACGAAGATGACCTTGGCGCGCGACAGCGCGGCAAGCCTCACCGCTGGTCTCATGTAATCGACGAACACGAAGAAAGTCCCGACGACCGGCACGAGGCTTCCGTGCAGAGCGATCCCGTTCGCAACCGCACCCATTGCGTGTTCACGCACCCCGAAATAGATCTGACGACCGGTGCGATCGATGCGGGAGAACGCTTTGTCAGGGGAGAGCTTTGCACCAGTGTTGCCCGTCAGGTCAGCCGCGCCAGCGACGATGCTCGGCAATACTTCCGATGCCGCTGCGAGAACCTTCTGAATCGCCACGCGCGTCGCGGGTGACTCGGTCGACTCGAAGCGCGGCACGTGCGGGGCGAAGCGCCTTCCGAGACCAGAGACGTCGTGGCTCGCCAGGGCTGCCGGAGCCCCGGACGATGCCCATGCCTGCCGCGCGTCACGACAACGGCTCGCAGCGTGGGCTCGATACGCGGCCACCAGATCGGCCGGGGCATGAAACGGCTCATCGGGAATTCCCAGCACTTCCTTGGTGCGGGAAATGTGCTCGGCGACGAACGGATTTCCGTGCGCGGCGTGCTTGTCGGTGAAGTCGGGTGAAGGGAAACCGATGCGCGTCGGAAGCACGATCAGCGTCGGGGCACCCTTCGAAGCTTTGGCGCGGTTGATCACCGCCTCGAGTGCATCGCAGTCCTCGGAGATCGCCCCGGCTTCGATGACGTTCCATCCATACGAGCGGAACCGGCCGACGACGTCGTCCGTGCACGTGAGGTCCGTTGCACCGTCGATCGTGATCTTGTTGTCGTCGAAGATGCAGATCAAGCGCTCGAGTCCGAGATGGCCCGCAAGTGACGCGGCTTCGTGGCTGACGCCCTCCATCAGACAGCCGTCGCCCGCGATCACGAATACGTGATGGTCGATTACATCGGCACCGAGAGTCGAACGCAGATGTTCTTCGGCGATGGCCATCCCCACCGCATTCGCAAAACCTTGCCCGAGTGGTCCCGTCGTCACTTCGACACCGGCAGTGTGGCCAACCTCGGGATGGCCCGGGGTCGCCGACCCGAGCTGGCGGAAAGCCCGCAGATCGTCGACTTCGAGGCCGTAACCGTTCAACCAGAGAAGCGTGTACTGCAGAATCGAGGCGTGGCCGGCGGAGAGTATGAACCTGTCACGATTCGGCCAACGAGGGTCGGCCGGGTCGTGGCACATGACGCGCGAATAAAGCGTGTGGGCGAGGGGCGCCAACGCCATCGCCGTGCCCTGATGACCACTCTTGGCGTGAAAGGGTGCGTCCATCGCCATCCCACGGATGACGGCAATCGCGCGTGAATCGAAGTCGGATTTCGTCGTGTTGGTGCCTGCGTGCTGCGTTGCCACGTCGGAACACTAACTGTTGGGTCGGGGGAGCAGGGTCAACGGAAGGATGCTCCACGGATTGCGGTTGACACGGCAGTGCGCGAAGACCTGCCCGTAATCATCGAATTCGAGTTCGGCCTTCACGAGGCGGTACGTGAACTTCCCTGGGTCGACGCGAAACGGGCTGACGTTGCGAGCAACCTGCTCGTCTTCGTCGCCGGGGCCACGCCTGAAGACGACCTCGAACACACCTTCACCCGATTCGTCGGCCTCGCAATAGATGAGGGCGACGAGATGCGGCGAAAACGTGAATGGAGGCTCCGACGGGGCCACCGTCGAGAAGAACGCGCCCGTCAGGTCGATTCGAGTACTCGGACCCTCCGCCTGGCGCATTTCGAAATTCTCGACGAAGAGAGTGGAGACGAGATGCACCCCACGAATCTACAAATTCACGTCCGAGCCGCAAATTTTGCGAAGAGGACGAAAGATCAAGCGGCTGCGCGGCGTGACGGAGTGACGAGCTTGACCTCGCCGAGTCGCACGCGGGCGAGTTTCATCCAGGTGAGTGCCTTGATGACCCACCAGCCGTAGTCGATCTCGTACCAACGATGCGCCAGTCGTGCCGATGTCGGAGCGGCGTGATGGTTGTTGTGCAGTCCTTCACCGGCGGTGAGGAACGCCAGCCACTGGAGATTGCCCGCCCCGTTGTCGTAGGGGCGGCGACCGAAATGGTGCCCGATTGCGTTCACTGCAGCCGACCCTCCGAGATACAGGTTCACGTGCACCAAGGCCGCGACCAGTCCGGCCCACAGACCAAAGACGAGACACAACGACGTGATTCCGATCGTCAGGCCGAGGATCGTCCTGTCGAACGCGATGACATCGACCCTCGTCGGTGGCATGTCCTTTGCGTAACGCTGGAGAGTCGACGGCTCGTTCGCGCAACGACGGTAGAGCGCCACGTTCTTTGCCTGGACAGTCTTCCATCCGAGCAAGACAGGGGAGTGGGGGTCACCATCGATGTCGGTGAACGCGTGGTGCTTGCGGTGCACCGCGACCCACTGTCGCGGCCGGATTCCCGTCGTCACCCAGATGACGAAACGAAAGCCGAAAGCAGCGACAGGCGACAGCGTGAGCGCGCGATGTGACATCGCCCGATGCAGATAGACCGTGGTGGCGATGTTCGCAAGAACCGTCACCGCCAGACCAACCACGAGGGCCGTGACAACGATTCCAATGAACGATGACGGGGCAGCGAGAGCAGGCGTGAAACCGACGATCATGAGCGCACCCTATCCGCCTACCGACCAGTAGGTAGAACTTTCGGATAGGCTTCCCGCATGGCCCAGCGCCCGATGCGCGACGTGATTCTCGACGAGGCAACCGAACTCTTTTCCCGCTTCGGCTACGAGGGAACATCACTGAACGACATCGCGGCCGGGGTGGGAATCAAGCGACCGAGCCTCCTCCACCATTTCGCCAGCAAAGACGCCCTCTACGGCGAGGTCTTCGAGCGAATGCTGTCGGACTGGCTGGAACGGGTCGAAGCAACGATGAAGACCCCGGGATGGGGTTGGGAGCGTTTCTCCGCCGTTCTCGTATCGGGGTTCGATCTCTTCTGCGAGAACCCCTCGTACGTTCGTCTGATGCGCCGCGAGGCGATCGAGGGTGGCGAACGTCTCGGCATCGACCTCGTCGGAGTCGTGGCACCTTTTTTCGAGGCCGCCGTGGTGTGGCTCGAAGAGGAGATGGTCGCCGGACGTTTCCGCAAGGTCGATGCGCGGCAAATTCTCGTGACGGCCTATGCGGCGCTCCTCGGATACGTCTCTGATGCGCCATTCATCAACGGCCTGCTCGTCGACGATGCTCTGGCTCCCGAGATGCTGCTGGCCCGACGTGACCACCTTCTCGACATGTTCCGACGCACGCTCGTCGCCGATGAGGACGCGTCGCTCACTAGTCTCGGCGCGTGAGCAACAAAGGCGGACCCACCAAGACATTGTCGGAGCGCGAGAGCAAGGCGCTCCTCGCAGAGTTCGGGTTCCCGTTCCTGCCCGAACTGGAACTCCCCGCCGCGGCGTCCAGGGCAGAGTTGACCGCTCTACTCGCGACGCGTTCGATCGTCTTTCCCGTCGTGGCCAAACTCAACGGTGACCGCATCGCCCACAAGACCGAACGTGGTCTCGTTCGACTGAACATCGGCGATGTCGATGCACTCACCGAGGCGATCACCGCACTCTTTGCCGCCGCTCGTCCGGAGGACGGAACGGTCAGTGTGCTCGTTGCGCCGATGGTGAAGAGCAACCGTGAGTTCATCGCGGGCGTCGTTCGCGACCCTCAATTCGGCCCGGTCGTCATGTTCGGTGTCGGTGGCGTGCTCGCCGAAGCTGTCGCAGACGTCGTGTTCCGCCCCGTTCCCGTTTCGGTCACCGATGCCCACGAGATGATCAGTGAGATCAAGGCCCAGAAACTCTTCGACGCATTCCGTGGCGAAACCGCGGTCGACCGCGACGCCCTGACACGAGTACTCGTGGGTCTGTCCGAGACGGCCGAGAAGCGCAGCGACGTGTCGTCCGTCGACGTGAATCCGCTTCTCGTCACCGCCAGCGGCGGCCTCGTCGCCGTCGACGCACTGGTCGAAGTTGGCGAGCCGACGGATGAACCCGCCGCGCACGGCAGGTCGAAGAAGTTCAGCGACGCGCATTTCAGGGCGCTGTTCGAGCCGCGTGGCGTACTCGTGGCCGGCGCGTCCAGTCACCCGGGAAAGTTCGGCTTCGTCTCGATGCACAACATCCTCGCAAGCGGCTACGAAGGTCGCGTCGGCGGCACGAACCTGTCGGGGGAAGAGGTGCTCGGTGTGCGAACGGTTGCCTCGGTCGGTGACCTGCCGGATGGGTTCGCCGACCTGGTGTTCGTGTGCACTCCGACTTCGGCGAACCCCGGCTTGCTGCGCGACTGCGCGTCGAAAGGCGTGAAGGCGGCGTTCCTCACATCGGCTGGTTACGGCGAAGCTGGCGATGATGGACGCAAACTCGAAGACGAGATCGTCGCGTTGGCGGACGAGCTCGACATCTTGCTCGCGGGCCCGAACGGTCAGGGCGTCGTGAGCACACCCGCGAAACTCTGCGCCCAGATCGTTGCTCCGTACCCGCCGGCCGGACGCATCGGAGTCGCAAGCCAAAGCGGCAACTTCGTCTCGTCGTTCCTGAACTATGCCCGTCAAAGCGGCGTCGGTGTGAGCCGTGCCGTGTCGGCAGGCAACGCGGCGAGCGTCTCCGTGGCCGACTATCTCGAATGGTACGCAGCCGACAGTGCCACCACAGTCGGCCTCGCCTACCTCGAGGGAATCACCAACGGTCGGGCCCTCATGAATCAATTGGCGGACGTTTCACGTCGCATGCCCCTCGTCATCGTGAAGGGTGGCGCAACCGAAGCAGGAGCGCGCGCCGCAGCCAGTCACACGGGCGCACTCGCGGCAAACGACAAGGTGTTCGATGGCGCTTGTCGCGCCGCCGGTCTTGTTCGCGCCGCAACGGTCGAAGAAGCCTTCGACACCGCCGCATGCTTTGCAACCCAACCCCTGCCGCGCGGCGGCCGGACGGTGATTTTGACGACCGCCGGCGGATGGGGTGTCGTCACCTCGGATGCTCTCTACCAGCGACCCGAGTTGAGCCTTGTCGCGCTTCCCGACGATCTGCGCGCAGCGATCGACGAGAAGCTTCCGCCACGTTGGAGCAAGGGGAACCCGGTCGACTGCGCAGGGGGCGAGACCCGCGACACGATCCCCGAGGTACTCGGCCTCATCGCCCGACACCCCGACATCGATGCCGTCATCTATCTCGGTCTCGGTATCCAATCGAACCAGGCCCGCCTGATGCGCGAGGGTTCGTTCTATCCCGACCATGGCCTCGAACGCATCGTTGCCTACCACGAGCGCCAAGACACCCGCTTCGCCGAGGCGGCGGCCGAACTCTCCGCCGAAACCGACAAGCCGATTCTCGTTGCAACGGAACTGGCGATCGCCGACCCCGACAACCCCGGGCCGCGCGCCGTGCGCGACTCCGGCCGTTACTGCTTCCCGACAGGCAATCGCGCCGTCGCCGCTCTTGCTCACATGGTGCGTTACGCCCGGTTCAGGAACCGATGACGAAACGCAAGCGTCGTGCTCGTCGACCCGGCGTGGTCGTTGCGATTGTCGGCGCCATCGGGGCCGCGCCACTTGCCGTGGCGTGGTACGCGGGGCATTCGCTTGCGACCCGCACCGAGGGACGATCCGCCGAACCCATCTCGTACCTCATCACCCCGGTGCTGAACGTGCGTCGCGCGGCCGACACCCTGGTCGCCGACATTGCGACGCGCAACCTCCGAGCCGAA
>DAINNS010000067.1:0-4098 GCA_036735765.1 Ilumatobacteraceae bacterium
GCGCGGGAAGTCGTGGTTGTGCACGACCACGTGCCACAAACGCTGCGTGTCGACAACGAAGCGCGCGCCTTGAGCGAGCGGAACCCGCCGCTCGGTCGACGGGTCCGGCAATCCCTCGGCGTCGTTGTCCATCAACAACATGTAGCTGTCGGGGCTGTGCGTCAATTCGACCCAACTGCGCACGATCCAACCTTCGTTCTCGGGGTTGAGTCGGTTGTTGTCGTCACGGTGGATCGAGCGAATCGCCGTCTCGCGGTCTTGTGGCTCGAGTTTGATGATGCGCACGCGACCGAAATTCGCGCCCGTTCCCTGAACGTACTTCGCCAGCGTCGGTGCCTTGGCTGCGTTCGAAGTGAACATCGCGCCCTTGTCGGGTTTTCCCTTGTCCCAGAAACCACGGCAATCGAGTTCGCCGTCCGCCGATGCAATCGGCGCGAAGTTGGTGTCTCCACCACTCTTCCAGTCCATGTACTCGAGCGATTCCCACTCGACGGAGGGCACCGTGAAGTCGGCCGGCTTCAGTGCAACGAAACCGGTGTCGTCGAGAACCGGCATGCGATAGTGGCCGCTGTGCAGCGGGATCTTCACCGACCAGTGGTCGAGCGTCGGCCAGAACGTCGTTGCCATGCTCCCAGTGTAAAGCCCTAGGGCTTCGCAGTGGTGTTGGGAATGACCGCCACAAAACCCGTAGCCGACGGGAGTTTCAACACATCACCCGCATCGAGCTTGTCGGGGTCGTCGAGTTGGTTGATGTCGATGATTTCCTGCATGTCGAGGTTGAACTTTTGCGCGATCGAGAACAGCGATTCGCCCGGCATGACCGTGTAGTCGGAAGGCGGGGCCGACGTGGTCGTCGTAGATGCGGGCACCGTCGTGGAAGTCGATGTCGAGGTCGTAGTCGTCGATGCGGAATCATCCCCGCCCGCGAACGATGCAATGACAGCGGCAAGCGAGAACACGACCATTCCTGCCGCCAACGACCATTGGAGACGCCCCCGAAGAACCATCATCAGCGATGGTATGTCACACGCTGCGCCATGCGATGGCATGGGCGAGAGACGAGAACTTCTCCCGTACATCGTCACGAACGTCGAGCACATCGAGCGCACGGATCGCCGACTCGGTGAGCTCGGCAATTCTGGATTCGACGGAGTCGAGTGCGCCCGTTGCGACGATCACACTTCGGATCTCATCGATCTGCGACGCGTCGAGGTTCGGCGTGCCGATGAGGGCGAGTGTGGACCGCTGCGCGGTGGATGCCGCCGCAACAGCCTCCGCAACCAACGCCGTGGGCTTCGACTCGCGAAGGTCGTCACCCGCCGGCTTGCCGGTCACCCCGGGTTCCCCGAACACGCCGAGGATGTCGTCGCGCATCTGGAACGCGATACCGAGCGAGACCCCGTAGCCGGACAACGCATCGAGCGTGGTGTCGGAAACGGCCGGGTCGGCGATCATCGCGCCGATGTGCAGAGGTCGCTCGATCGTGTACTTCGCTGTCTTGAACAACGCGATGCGCGCAGCGGCGGCGGTCGTGAAGTTTCGACGTGCCGAACCACTGACGTCGAGGTACTGGCCGAGGTTCACCTCGAGGCGCATCCGTGTCCACACCTCGCGTACCCGTGGCGACATCGATGCCATCAATTGGTCGGCGTAAACGTATGCGAGGTCACCAACGAGAATCGCCACACCCTCGCCGAACCTCGTCGCCTCGCCGGCCCACGAGCCTTCGCGATGCAGACGTGCGTGGCGAACATGGGTCGTCTCGCGTCCGCGACGCGACGTCGATCCGTCGATGACGTCATCGTGGAAGAGCGCCATCGCATGCAGCATCTCGAGTGCCGCGCCCGCACGCCTGATGTCGCCACCATCCGCCCCGCCGGCTGCAAGCGCACCGAGCAGACAAAAAGCGGGACGCAACCGCTTGCCCCCTCCCAGCACCAGAGCCCGCATCTCGCCGAAGAGCACGGCGGTTTCCGCATCTTCCGCGGACCATCGAAGTTCCTCCGCGTCGATCAATGCGGCGAGCTCGGCCTCGACTTCGCGGGCCAGGTCGCCGACAAAGCCGGGAACGTCAGCCCTTGACATCGATTTCGCCGACGACCTGTTCGACGTGCAGACGGGCATCGCCGATCTTCGAACGGCAGTGCTTGATGAGGGCCGCCGCACGCTTGACGCGGTCGGCCAGGACATCGACGTCGACGGTCTCGGACTCGAGTCCGTCGAGGATGTCTTCGAGTTCCGCCACGGCATCGGCGTAACCCAACGACTCGATGTCGTCGACCGACTTCGCCTTCGATGTCTTCTTGCCGTCAGCCATTGGCTGCATCCTTTCCCGTCACCGTGCTCGTGATTGTGCCGTCGGCGACGATCGTCACCAACGTGTCGCCTTCCTTTGCCTGCTTTGTCGATCGCATTGTGCTGCCATCGGCAGCCCGTGTGATGCTCCACCCACGGGCCATCGTGTTCACCGGGTCGAGCAATCGTGTGCGCGCCTCGTAGAGCGACAGATTGCGCTCGGCTCCGGTGAGGATGGAGGCCGGCCCGGTGGCCAGTTGCTGTCCCATCACCGCGAGCCTGGTGTTCGCACGCTCGACGGCGCTCACGGCTTTGGTCCTGATTCCCCCGGCGCGCTCGAGCAAACGTGCCTCGGCAACGTCGAGAAGCCCGCGTGCATGTCGCGCGATGGCCTGCCATCCGGATTCGGCGGCGTCGACCATCTCCTGCACTTGGTCGATCAGCGCTGCCGCACATGCGGTGGGCGTGGTGTAGCGGGCGTGGGCGACTTCGTCGGCGATGCTGACGTCGATCTCGTGACCCAACCCCGTGACCACGGGCAGCGGCGACTGCGCGATGGCCACCGCAATCGCCTCGGCATCGAAACACGCGAGGTCGGTCTTCGAACCTCCGCCACGCACCATCATGATCACGTCGATGTCGTCACGTGCCCCGAGAGCCCACAGCGCATCGACGATCTGGGGAACCGCGACATCACCCTGCACACGCACATTGGCGACCTTCAGTTGGAAGGGAAGTCCGGATGCTTCGAACCTGCTGTGGATGTCGTGCCACGCGGCGGTGCCCATGCTGGTGATCACGCCGATTCGCAACGGAAGGTCGGGGAACGCACGTTGACGGTTTTCGTCGTAGAGGCCCGCTGCCTTCAGTTTCTTCACCAGCTCGTCGCGCGTGGCCTGCATGTCGCCCAGGGTGAAGCGGGGATCGATAGAAGTGACGACAAGACTGAACTTGCCCGCCGCATCCCACACGTTCGGTTTGCCGTAGACGCGCACCTTGATGCCGTCTTCCATTGCGACACGGTGTTCGCGAAGTTTGGCGTTCACGCGCGCGAGGTTGTCGTTGAAGAACGACAGGTCGAGAGTGCCGACGGCCTTGCCGTTCTTGTTCTCGACGAGTTGACAATACGCATTGCGTCCGACGACGCGCCACTTCACGACTTCGCCCTGCACCCACACGCCGGGACTGAATTCCCTCGTCAGGACCCGGTTCACAGCCTTGACGAACTCACTGACGGTCAGCGTGCGTTCGACTGCACCGCTTTCTTTGCCGAGTTCGACGAGTTCGTCGAGTTCGTCGTCGAAGTCGTCATCGTCGAAGTCGTCATCGAACGCTCCGTTGGGGCTCACGAGAGAATCCCTTCCGCCGACCCGGCTCGCACCTGGGCCGCGTAGAGTCCGTCGCGCTCGATCAGCTCGTCGTGCGTCCCCGACTCCACGATGCGCCCTTGGTCGAGAACAACGATGCGATCGGCGCTGCGGACGGTGCTCAGCCGGTGAGCGATGACGAGCGCGGTCCGACCGCGAAGAGCCTCGTCGAGTGCAGCCTGAACCGCAGCCTCGTTCTCGTTGTCGAGATGGCTCGTCGCTTCGTCGAGCACCATGATCGCAGGGTTCTTCAACAACAAGCGAGCGATGGCGAGCCGCTGTTTTTCTCCCCCCGACATTCGGTAACCGCGTTCGCCCACCACCGTTGCGAATCCGTCGGGCAGCAGATCGATCGTGTCGATGATGCGCGCCGCGGTGCACGCCGCACGCAGTTCGTCGTCGGTCGCATCGGGCTTTGCGTAGCGCAGGTTTGCAC
>DAINNS010000067.1:4108-7286 GCA_036735765.1 Ilumatobacteraceae bacterium
GGTTTGCACCGATCGACTCGTGGAAGAGGTGCGGGTCCTGCGACACCACCGCGATCGCCGACCGCAACGAATCGAGCGTGAGAGTGCGCACGTCGTGCCCGTCGATCAACACCGCACCGGACGTGACGTCGTAGAGGCGCGGCACGAGTGATGCGAGCGTGCTCTTGCCGGCGCCACTGGCACCGACGAGGGCCACCGTTTCGCCGGGTTCGACACGAAGCGACACTCCCTGAAGTACGTCGCTGTCGGGGTCGGTGCCTTGCATCACACCCGCCGCCTCGAGCGACGCGATCGACACGTCGCGACCCGCGGGATACCGGAAGACCACATCCCGCAACTCGATCGCACCACGCGCGTCGACCAGATCGACCGCGGCTGGTGAATCGGCGATCATCACGGGCGCGTCGAGCACTTCGAATACACGCTCGAAACTCACGAACGCCGTCATCACCTCGATACGCGAGTTGGTGAGACCCGTGAGCGGTTGGTAGATGCGTTGCACGAAAGCCGCCATCGCGACAAGCGTTCCTGCCGAAATGTCACCGTCGACCACCAGATACGCCCCGACCCCATAGATCGCTGCCGCTCCGAGCGCACCGACGAGACCGAGCGCAACGAAGAAAACACGCCCGTACAGCGCCGACCGCACACCGATGTCGCGCACGCGTCCGGCCCGACGACCGAAGGCTTCGACCTCGTCGCGGTGCCGACCGAAGAGTTTCACGAGCAGTGCCCCCGACACGTTGAATCGCTCGGTCATCTGCGTGTTCATCTCGGCGTTCAGACCCATCTGCTCGCGCGAGATCTCCTGGAGCTTTCGTCCGACCCGCTTTGCGGGAAGGATGAACAACGGAAGGACAACCAGCGACAACGCCGTGAGCCTCCACTCGAGAGCGACCATCGCCGCGAGCGTGGTGGTCAGCACGACGACGTTCGACACGACACTGCCCAGTGTCGTCGTGACCGCCGTCTGTGCGCCAACTACATCATTGTTCAACCGACTGATCAACGAACCCGTCTGTGTGCGCGTGAAGAACGCGATCGGCATCTGCTGCACCTTGTCGAACAGTGCGACACGCAGGTCGTAGATCAGACCTTCGCCGATGCGCGACGAGTACCACCGCTGCACGATGGCAAGCAACGCATCGCCCAACGCGGCGAGCACCAGAACGGCAGCCAGCACCGTGATGAGTCCCTTGTCCCCGTCGGGTATCGCGGTGTCGAGGATTGCCCGAAACAAAAGTGGCGGCGCAAGAGCCAGGAGAGCGGACACGAGAATCGCGCCGAGAAAGCCCGCGATCGACCACCGATACGGCCGTGCGAATGTCCAGACCCGACGCAATGCGCGACGTCCGAGCTTCGCTCCGGCAACGGCACTTGCGTCACCCGGCAGCATCATGTGTGGATTCATGCGCACCCTCGTGAGGCTAGAGGTCGTAACCTACGAACTCATGCGTCGACCGTCCCCCATTCGGTCACTCGTCCGCGTCTCCGTCACGACCGTCGTCGCCTGCGTCTTCTTTGCGGCCTGCGGATCGACGAACACCACTTCTGTTTCCACGCCCAACACCACAGCTGCCAACACCGCCGACACCACCGCCGACACCACAGCATCGGCGGCCACCACGACGGCCGCAGAAGCCACGACGACGCTCCCCGCGTCGAGTTCGGTGCCACAGCCGCCGGTCGAGCCCATCACGTGGTCGTCGTGCAAGGGCTCTCCGACACTGAAGTGCGCGACGCTCGACGTGCCTTACGACTACGAGAATCCATCCCTCGGTTCGTTTGCTCTCGCCGTCCGGATGCGCCCCGCGGACAAATCGCCGTCGGTCGGACCACTTTTCGTGAACCGTGGAGGGCCCGGCGCCGAGAGTGCCTCGATGGCAACCGACGCCGAGTTCTACTTCTCCAAGCAACTGCTCGACCACTTCGACGTCGTCGCATTCGACCCGCGCGGCACTGGCGCTTCCCAGCCGTTCGTCGACTGCATCGACGAAATCGACGCGTACTTCGCCGCGGACATTACCTATGACTCGCCAGAGGAACGCCAACGACTGATCGACGACGCACAGGCATTCAACGACGCATGCCAAGAGAAGAGCGGTGAAATCCTCCCCTACATCTCCACGAACGCAAGCGCCCGCGACATCGACACGCTGCGTCGCGCTCTCGGGTACGACAAGATCTCGTACTTCGGCTTCTCCTACGGCAGCGAACTCGGCGCCGCATGGGCGAAGTTCTTCCCCGACACGGTGCGCGCGGCCGTCTTCGACGGTGCGTCCGACCCCAATGCCACCTACCTACAGGCGGGGCTCGACCAGGCGGCCGGGTTCGAACGCGAGTTGAATTCTTTCTTCGCCGACTGCGCGAGCCGCAAGACGTGTGCCGCCTACAACGGCGGCGACCCCGCCGCCTTGTTCGACGAAATGATGCGCAGGGTCGAACGCGATCCACTCTTCGTCAACGACAAACGCACTCTCGTCACGTCGACCGTGGCCTACACCGCGGTCGTCGATGCGATGTATTCATCGGCATTGTGGCCCACCCTCGCCGAGGCGATCGCCGATGCAACGAAGAAGCCGATCGCCGACGGCACCGGACTCCTCGCGTTGTACGACGACTACTACCAGCGCCGTCCCGACGGTAGTTACGACAACCTCCTCGAGGCCTTCATCGCGATCAGTTGCCTCGACGACAACGGTGACGAGACTGTCGATGACGTCGAAGCACAGATCCCGACCTTCGAGGCCATCGCCCCGCGTCTCGGACGGTTCTTCGCCATCGGCTACAACTGCGCACTCTGGCCGGTGAAGTCGAAGCCGAAGACCCCGATGTCGGACATCGGCAACGGACCCATCGTCGTCGTCGGCACCACGGGCGACGCGGCCACTCCTCTCGAATCTTCCCGCAAGATGGCGGCCGCTCTCTCGGACGGCCGGCTCATCGTTGCGACGGAAAACCAGCACACTGGTTACGGCACCAGCGAATGCGTGACCGACAGCGTCGATGCGTACCTCGTCGACCTGGAAATCCCCGACAAAGAAACCACCTGCTCATGAAAAAAGCCCGCCTCGCGGCGGGCTTTTGGCGGAAGAGGTGGGATTTGAACCCACGGTGGGCACAAACCCACAACGGTTTTCGAGACCGTCCCATTCGGCCGCTCTGGCACCCTTCCGTC
>DAINNS010000068.1:0-2287 GCA_036735765.1 Ilumatobacteraceae bacterium
TCGGGCACTCCTTCGCCCGTCTTTGCCGAAATGCGCAGGATCTCGCCCGCGGGAATTCCGAGCACGCGTTCGATTTCATCGGCGTAGTAGTCGGGGTTCGCCGCCGGCAGGTCGATCTTGTTCAATGCGGCGACGATCTCGAGGTCGTTCTCGAGGGCGAGATAGCAATTCGCCAACGTCTGGGCCTCGATGCCCTGCGCCGCGTCGACCACGAGCACCACGCCCTCACACGCCGCGAGCGAACGACTGACCTCGTAGCCGAAGTCGACGTGGCCGGGCGTGTCGATGAGATGGAGAACCGAACCCTTCCAGTCGACCCGCACGTTCTGCGCCTTGATGGTGATACCTCGTTCACGCTCGAGATCCATCGAGTCGAGGTACTGGGCCCGCATGTCGCGGGCGTCGACCGCCTTTGTCAGTTCCAGGATGCGGTCGGACAGCGTGGACTTCCCATGGTCGATATGGGCGATGATCGAAAAATTCCTGATACGGGAAAGGTCCATGGGGGTGGCCAAATACTAGGGGCGCGGCGGGGTTGGGGCCGTGGAGAGCCGCTGTTAGCCTCGAACATCGTGGCAAACATCAAGAGCCAAAAGAAGCGCATCCTCACCAACGCCAAGCGCCAAGAGCGCAACAAGGCCGTCAAGAGCGAGCTCCGCACCCGCGTGAAGACCGCAACGACCAGCATCGGTAGTGACGCGAACGGCGAAGACCTCCGTCTCGCGATGAAGCGTCTCGACAAGGCCGCCACCAAGGGCATCATTCACCCGAACCAGGCCGCTCGCCGCAAGAGCCGCCTGATGAAGAAGATCAACGCCGCCAAGGCGTGAGCCGGTGCGGCGCGAAGAGCGCCGCCATCAACAAGTCTTGAGTCGTTAGCGGCGCGCAGGGCGTCGCGATGCGAGGCGCGCGAGTCGCGCCACCAACACCTCGACCACCAATTCGGCGGGCCAGTCGCGCGTACCGCGCAGTTGAACGTCGGCTTCTGCAATCAGTTGGATCGCGTTGTGGACGCCGTCCGGGCCGAGTCGTCCCAACTGTTCGAGCATTTTCTTGCCCGGAAAGTCGCTCTTCGAATTCATCCCCAGCAGGTCGAGGGCTTCACGGGGCGTCGTCACGTCGGCTCCTTCGAGACGCAAGAGACGCGTGAAGTGATTGTGCAGCACCTTGATGATCTGCAACGGGTGCATCTCCCCTGCCCCGACCATCCGGTGCAGAACCGCCAGTGCGGCGGGAATGTCGCCGCCATCGATCGCGTTGGCGAGTTCGTAGATCGGCACCGATCCGGCCTCGCCGACGAACGGCAGAACATCGTCCTTCGAGAGTTTCTTCGAGGTGCCGAAGGTCGAGATGAGAGTGTCGAGAATGCCCGGGAATCGCCCCACGTCTTCGCCGAGGTGTTCGCTGAGAGCCGCCATCGCGGCCGGGTCGAGGCGCAGACCCGCCGCTTCGAGCTGCGTGCGGTACCAAATCGGACGTTCCTTCGCGTCGCCCGCGGACGTCGACACCGACGTGCCGCCCGCCTTCTTGATGGCGTCACCGATGCTCTTCGGTGGCTTGCCCTTCGAGGTGAGGATCAGTCGGGTCGAGTCGAGCGGGTTTGCCAGATAGTTGACGAGTGGCTGCAACGAGTCGACGACGGCGGCATCGATGCGCCGCAACACGACGACACGAAACTCGGAGAACAACGACTGTGTCGCTGCGGCGTCGACGGCCGACCGAATGACCAACTCCCTCTCGTCGATTGTCGGACGATCGGCGTCGAAATCGTCGAGCGCCAACGAACGATCGGCGCCGCCGAGCGCCTCGTGGATACGCGTTCCGAGTTCCTCGGCGAGTAGCGATTCGTCGTCGCCGGTGAGGAGCAACACTGACACGCCACAGTGTCGCACATGGGTGTCGATCAGCCGGGAAGTCGCGCCACGATCGCCGCAACCCACCAGACCCACCGCACTCCCAGCAACAACGGAGCGGACAGCACGGTGGCAACCGGCCCGCCGACGAGACCGGCGGCGAGACACAACGGCAGCCCCGCCAACATCACCGCACCCGCAATCGGCACGGCGAGAAGGTTCGCAACCAGCCCCCAAGGCGCAACACTTCCGAAGACGAGAAGAAGTATCGGAAACGTCGCCAATTGCGCAGCAATCGATGCGGCAAGTGGCGTGACGACGATGCCCGGACAGTGCATGCGGTGCAGCAACGATTCACACCGCGGCCCGACGACGACAAGACCGGCCGTTGCCGAAAACGACAGCCAGAAACCGACCGACCACGCGAGGAACGG
>DAINNS010000068.1:2297-7278 GCA_036735765.1 Ilumatobacteraceae bacterium
ACGAGAATCCGGCCGGCCGTGGCGCGCCCACCCGCCGCGAATACCAGCGCCGACACACCGGCCATCCCCGCGGCACGCAGGACCGACGGTTCGGCGCGCGTCATCAACGTGAACGCGCCGAGCACGCCGAGCGTCGCAACGAGACGTCCTCGTGGACGCATCCTGGTGATGACCGGCGCAAAGACCGCGAGAACGAACACGATGTTCTGTCCGGACACCGCGGTGAGGTGCGACAGTCCCGCCTCCCGGAACGACTCGCGCATCTCTCGTGGTTGCGCGCGGTCATCGCCGATGACGAGACCGACCAACAGCGAACCCTCGGTTTCCGGCAACGAAGAGGCACCCTGCGCAATCAGTCGTCGCAAGCGGTTTGTTGCGCGGGTCAGCGCCGAGCCTTGTGTCCAGTCCCCGCCAAGTTCGACGTCGACGAGTCGGCCCGCAACGTGGCGCACCAACTTGTAGCGCGGTGTCGTCGCGTCGAAGCGTTCGCGCGTCGCGCTGAGCAGAACCGATTCTCCCTGCATTCGGTTACGGACTCGCCACGCGTCGGCCCCGTAGAACACCGCCTCGTAGCGCCACTTCTCGATACGGAACACAACCGACACGCCCGCTCCGCGCGTCTCCGGGTCGCCGACGAGCGTTGCGAGACCCGTGTATGCACCGACGGGCACCCGGTCGATCCTGTCCCATTCGGCCTGCGCACGGAAGGCAAACACACAAACGAACAATGCAACACACAGGGCAGTGAGCGGCGTGACGTACGATCGCTTCATGTCAACGGCGCCCGAGTCCCAGCCGCGCCGGAGGCGCGTCGTACCGGGTGGCATCGTCGACCTGAAGCGCCGCCTCGGTAGGCAGGGTGGTTTTGCCGGAGTCGGAGTCGGCGCGGGCCTCGCCGCATTCGGCGCGTTGATCTTGTTCGTAACCGACGGCGCGGCCCTCGGTGCGTTCGGCTACGTCATCGTGTCGTTCGGTATCCCGTTGCTGGCCCTCGTCGGACTGCCCGCGGTTTCCGGAACAGCCCGGTGGGGCCTTGCAATCGTCGGCTCGGCAGCACTGTGGTGGACCATCGGCCAACTGTCCGCGGCGCGCGTGCGCAAGCGGGTCATCGCCGGCTGGAGGGAATGGGCGGCCGAGTTTGCGGTCTACGCCGGCGGCGTATGGGTCGGGGTCGTACTCGGCCTCGTTTTTGCCGCGCGCTCGCTTGGCGCAATCTGACGGCAGACCGACTTCGTGCGAAGTCGTCACGACACCGTGACGAAACGCTTCATCTCGGCGAACTTGCCGTCACCGATCCCCCGCACATCGAGAAGATCCTCTGGCTTTCCGAACGGGCCGTTCGCCTGGCGATGCGCAACGATCGCCTTCGCTGTCGACGGGCCGACACCCGGCAGGGTTTCGAGCAACGCCACGTCGGCTGTGTTGATGTTCACGCTGGTCGATGTCGGAGCCAGTGGTGACTGAGTCGACCCGGTCGGCATCGGGAAACTCGTCGCCGATGCGATCGCTTGTGGCACCGTGACGACGGTCGGGTTCGTGCGTCGCGGCCGCGAAGTGGGTGGAGACGGTCGTGGCGTCGATACCGAACGCGGCGGAACGTACACCTGGTCGGCATCCGCAAGTGGAAGTGCCATGTTCAGCGACGAGAGGTCTGCCTGCGCAGTGGCACCGCCCGCCGCCTCGACCGCGTCGACGACGCGACTCGACGCAGCGAGGGTGTACACACCGGGTGCCACCACCGCACCGATGACATGCACCGTGATGTCACGTGCCGCGCTACTGAGCGCTTCCGGAACGACGCCCGGCAGCGCGAGCGTTGCCATCGGAACATCGGCAATGACCGACGACGCGACGTTGCTCGCCCCGGCAAACGGCAACGACGCCTCGAGAGGCGGCGAAGGTGCCCTGAGCAGCCACCACGCACCGATGCACACCGCAACCACCGACCCCGCTGTGGCGAGGGCACGCGCGGGGCCGTACCAATCGAGAGCGGCGGATACATGCGCGCGGAGGCGTTGAGGGATGGAGTTCGGGCTCATGCCCCCGTGTGTGCACGGCCAGGCAGATGACGGCAAGAGTGCCGCGATCGCGAGCGATCAGAAGAGACGCGCGGTGAGCTGTTTGCGGTATTTCGGCGTGCGCGGGTCGTCGGGGCCCATCGTGGCGAGAATGTCGAGGAACTTCTGACGCGCGGCTTCGTCGGCCTTCACGTGGTCGAGCAGTTGGGTCAGCTGTGCGTCGAAGTCGTCGACGGGGTCGGCGGCGAGACGTGCGGCGGCGGCGACACGACGAACGTCGTCGGTTTCGGGGATGCGTGCGAGCAACTGCAGCGCCTCGGCTGCGCGATCGGTCTTCACGAGCAGTTGTGCCATCGCGATCACCGCGTCGTGGTTGCCGGGCTCCATCGAGAGAGCAACCTTCAGGCTTTCTTCGTCGCCGGCTTCGATGAGTTTGCGCACCGTCTGGCTTTCCTCGGAGGGCAACAGACGCGACACGAATTCGGCGACCACGTGCTCGGGTTCAGTACCCATGAATGCGTCGACAACCTGGCCATTTGCGATCGCGTAGACGGCGGGGATCGACTGTACGCGGAACGCCGCAGCCACCTGCGGGTTGGCATCGACGTCGACCTTCGCAAGTACGACCTGTCCCCCCGTCGCGCCAACGACCTTCTCGAGGATCGGCCCGAGGGTCTTGCACGGACCACACCACTCGGCCCACAGGTCGACGACAACGGGGGTCGTGCGGGACCGCTCGATGACATCTGCCTGGAAAGTGGCGTCGGTGACGTCGATGACAGCGCTCGGACCCATGCCCGAGACGCTATCGGCGACGAATCGTGGCTAGTTTGCTGGTCGCATGTCCCACGAACTCCCCACCGGACTCTCCCCCGCAGTGTTGGCCTGGCTCGAGGCGAACATCCCCGGTGCCAAGGCCCCGTTTTCTTTCACCGTCATCGCCGGTGGTCACTCGAATCTCACGTACGGCGTCGTCGACGCCAACGGCAACAGGTACGTCCTGCGTCGACCACCCCTCGGCCACGTGTTGGCCAGTGCGCACGACATGGGCCGCGAGCACCGCATCATCTCGGCACTCAGCAAGTCGAACGTGCCGGTTGCGCCGGCACTCGGGTTCTGTGACGACCCTGCGGTCAACGACTCGCCGTTCTACGTGATGGCCTTCGTCGACGGGCACGTGATTCGCGACACCGACACCGCTCAGCGCTTGCTCACAGTGCCTGCACGACGCCACGCGAGTGAGTCGATCGTCGACACGATGGCTGCCATTCACGCCGTCGATCTTTCTGCGGTCGGCCTCGACACGCTGGGCAAGCACGAGGGCTACATCGCCCGCCAGTTGAAGCGTTGGTACGGCCAGTGGAACGCACAAAAGACGCGCGAACTGCCCGGCGTCGACCGCGTACACGACGAACTCTTGAAGCGCATCCCCGACCAAGGACCGGCAACCATCGTCCACGGCGACTACCGCCTCGACAACTGCATGGTGAACGATGCCGGTGACGTCGTCGCGGTGCTCGACTGGGAAATCTGCACTCTCGGCGACCCGCTGGCCGACCTCGGGCTACTGATGGTCTATTGGACGGGTCCCGGCGACGAGGAAAGCGCGTGGGCTGGCGCGCAAACAACTCTCGAGGGCTTCTACGACCGGCGCGATCTCGCGACGCGCTATGCCCAGGTGTCGGGTCGCGACATCTCGAACATCGACTTCTACGTTGCCTTTGCGTTCTGGAAACTCGCCTGCATTCTCGAGGGTGTGTACGCCCGCTACCTCGGTGGTGCACTCGGTGAACGCAGCGCCGAAGAACTCGAACCGTTCAACCAACAGGTCGTTGCCGCGGCCGCCAAGGCCGAGGCAACCCTCGAAAGACTCGCCTGATGTCGGCCCTGCACCGCGTCGGCGACCAGCCGGTTCTCGATCGGCCCGTACTCATCACGATGCTGTCGGGCTGGATCGATGCATCCGGCGCGGCGAATGCCGCAGTCGAGACGCTGAAGAAGGCCACCGACGCGCATCTCGTCGCCACTTTCGACACCGACACGTTCATCGATTACCGCGCTCGCAGGCCGATCATGGAGCTTCGCGAGGGTCTGAACACCCGATTGCGCTGGTCGGTCCCCGAGATTCACCACGGTGTCGACGCGAACGGACGTGACATCCTCATTCTCTCGGGACCCGAGCCCGACACCGCGTGGGAACTCTTCGTCGAAACCGTGTGCGGGTACGCCACCGCAAACGGAGTCGAGCGTGCGTTCGCCATCGGGGCGTATCCCTTCGCCACACCGCACACGCGACCGCCACAACTGTCGTGCCACTCGCCCTCCGCGCACGTGCTGGCCGAGGTGCCGTTCCTGAAGAACTCGGCCGATGTTCCCGCGGGCATGACCGCGGTTCTCGAACACGGTCTCACCGAACACGGAATCGCTGCACTCAGCCTGTGGGCGCAGGTGCCCCACTACGTCGCTGCGCTCTCCTACCCGGCTGCGGCCGCAGCGTTGCTGTCGGCAGTACAAATGGTGGCGGGTCTCGTTGTCGACGTGAGCGAGCTCGTCGCCGAGGCCCAGCAACAACGTGAACGCATCGACCAACTCGTGTCGGCGAATCCCGAACACCTCGAGATGGTGCGCCAACTCGAGCGCATGTTCGATGAAGCGGTCAAGTCCGGCCAGATCGACGCACGAGGTGAGACCCCCACCAGCGGAGACGCGTTAGCCGCCGAGATCGAGCGTTTCCTGCGCGAAGAGATGGGTCGCGACAACAAGTAGTTTGTGTGCCGACACAGGGGGCACACATGACGAACCGCGCGGACATCGAAAAACTCTGGAGCCTCGACGGCAAACACGCCGTCGTCACCGGGGTGAGCACCGGCAGCATCGGCGAGGGCATCGCTCGCACTCTGGCTGCCGCCGGCGCCACTGTCGTGGTGTCCGACATCCGCGACAACGGCCTGAGGGCCATCGCA
>DAINNS010000069.1:0-7165 GCA_036735765.1 Ilumatobacteraceae bacterium
GCGCGCACCGGTCTCACGCGCGGCGCGCAACAATTTCGCCGCCAGAACGTCGACGACTGCGGCCTGGAAACTGGCTGCAACATCGTCGGATGCGACGTCGGGGTTCTTGCGCACGTGGTTCATCACGGCGGTTTTCAGCCCACTGAAGGAAAAGTCGTAGCCGTCGTGCAACATCGCGCGCGGGAAGTCGATGGCGCGCGGGTTACCGCGTTGGGCGGCCCGGTCGATGGCCGGCCCACCGGGGTAACCGATGTCGAGAAAGCGGGCGATCTTGTCGAACGCCTCGCCCGCGGCGTCGTCGATCGTGGCACCGAGCAGGGTGTACTCGCCCGGTGCGCTCATCGACAGCAGCAACGTGTTGCCTCCCGACACCAACAACACGACCGCAGGGAACTCGAGGGTCGGGTCGTCGAGCAATGCCGCGTACAAGTGGGCTTCGAGATGGTTCACGCCGACGAGTGGTCGGTCGAGTGCAAACGCCGTGGCTTTCGCGGCGGCCACGCCGACGAGCAGGGCGCCGATGAGACCAGGTCCGATGGTGACGGCCACAGCGTCGATGCGCTCGGGATGCACACCCGCGGTGTCGAGCGCCTCGTTGATGACCGGTCGGATGAGTTCGAGATGCGCGCGACTGGCGATCTCGGGAACGACACCCCCGAACTTCGCGTGGATGTCGATCTGGCTCGACACGACCGAGGAGAGCACGTCGGTGCCGCCCATCACGACCGCAGCGGCAGTCTCGTCGCAGCTGGTCTCTATGCCGAGAACGACCGTCGATTCGTCGACGCGATCGAGTGCGCTCATTGTGACGCCTCCTGAACCATCGCACGACGTTCGTCTTCGATGGCGCGAAGACGGTGGGCGTGTTCGGGCGACCCGAGTTCGTGGCACCACATGATGATCGCGTCCTCGACGTTTTCGTAGTACTTGCGTCGCACCCCCGCAGGAGCAAAACCGAAGCGGGCGTACAGCGCCTGCGCGGCGGTGTTGCTGACACGCACCTCGAGTGACATCCCTTGGCAGCCGTGTTCACGGGCCTTCCAACTCAATTCGAGCAACAGCTCAGTCGCGACACCGCGACGCTGCCAGTCGGGGTCGACGGCGATGTTGGTGACGTGAGCATCGTCGGGCGTGAAGAGAATTCCCGCGTAACCAACCAGGCGATCGCCAATCATCCCCACGATGTAGTAGCGCTCACCACGCTTGACGAGATCGAGTTCCGAGTTGAAGACGCCGATGCTCCACGGTCGGGGGTAGACCACCTCTTCGATCGGCATGATTCGCCGCAGATGACGACGGCGCATCACCTCGATGTCGAGAACCGGGTTCATCGTGTCACCCAGTTGATCTCGGCATCGGGCGGGCGCAGGTACACGGGTTCGGCCGCGTCACCGACCGCACCGGATTCGACCCGTGCCGCAGCGAGTCGCAACAGGACGGTCGCCTGCGGAACGTGCGGGTCGAAAGTGAACACGTCGAGACCCGAGCGCATTCCCATGCGGGTGGTCTCCGGGCACGTGGCGAGTTGTTCGGCGTACCGCTGCGCGCCGGTACCGACGACGAGTGCCCGTTGACCACGATCCATGAAGTCCTCGACAAGTTCGCCGACATCCCCGACACGCGGACGGCGTACCTCCTCGAGGGCATCGGTCGCCGAGAAATTGTTGCGGAACATCGACCAATACACCTGATTGCGTCGGGCATCGAGAACCGGCAACACGATGTCGGCGTCGTCGACGTCGACCTGTGACGCGGCAAGCGCACCGTGGGCAACGATGCTGAGGCTGTCGACACCGACCACCGGAACCTCGGTGAGATCGGCGAGGGTTCGAGCCGTCGCAAGACCAACGCGCATCCCGGTGAAGAGCCCCGGCCCCACGTCGACGGCAATGGCGCTGAGGTCGTGGACGGAGAGACCCAGATTGCCGAGAAGCATCGAGATGGCGGGAACCAGTGCCTCGACATGACGCCGATCGCTCGCAACGCTGAATGCGCCGTCGATGCGCGTCGCGTCACCGACCGCGACACTCACCTGTTCGGTGGCGGTGTCGATGGCGAGAATCTTCACAGGTCGCTCCAGTCGTCGACCGCATGATCCGCAAGTGCAGTGCGAATCTTCTCCCAGCGTGCATCCCACCGACGTCCGACGGGCCGCAGAGCGAAATCGCGCTGGTCATCGGACTCGCCGATCGCCAGGCGCACCTCGAGGTGGTCGCCGATGACCTCGTCACCGACGTCGCCCCACTCCACCAACACGACTCCACCACGCGCGAGTTCGTCGATGGCAAGGTCTTCGATTTCGTCGGTGCGCGAGAGTCTGTAGAGGTCGACATGGTGCACGGTGATCGCATCACCCGGATACGAGTGCACGAGGTTGAACGTCGGCGAGGTGACGGGTTCAGTCACACCGAGAGCAGCCGCCGCCGACTTTGCGAATGCGGTCTTTCCCGACCCCATGTCTCCCGCGAGCACCACCACGTCGCCCGTACGCAGGAAGCCGGCGATCGTGCGTGCGATGGCCGCGGTGTCGTCGATGTTGTCGGCGTGCAGATACATGGTGAAAGACCCGTGCTACACGCTACGGGCGTAACGACGGGGCACGCGCGGACTGATTCCGCATGTGATCTCGTAGCCGATGGTGTCGAGCGCCCGCGCCCAGTCCTCGGACCTGATGGTTTCACCATCCTGCGATCCGAAGAGCACCGCTTCGTCACCCACCTCGACTTCGTCGTCACCGCAGTCGACCATCAATTGATCCATCGTCACCACACCGATGATCGGCCGCCGCCTTCCGCGGATGAGCACCTCACCGCCCTGCGACCACAGCCGGCGCGGCGCGACGTCGGCGTATCCGATCGGCAGCGTCGCAACGTTGGTCGGGGCTGTCGTCACGAACCTGTGGCCGTACGAAACGCCCTCACCAGCTGCGAGTCGTTGGACACGTGAGACACGTGCATGCAACGACATCACCTGCCTGAGGTTCCCACAGTGTTCGACTACCCCGTCGCCGGGGACGACGCCGTACGTTGCGATACCGACCCGCACAAAGTCGCGTCGCTCGTCGGGCATCGACATTGCACCCGCGGAGTTGACGGCATGCACCGCGACCGAATCGTCGAGTGGCCCGATGGCATCGAGCGCTGCAGCGAAACGTTGCGACTGTGAACGATTGGTCGGATGGCCGGGCGTGTCGGCGGCGGCGAAGTGCGTGTAGATGCCCGCGAGTCGCAGAGCGTCGTCGTTAGCACGGATACATGCGACCAGGGCGGGAAGGTCGGCGGGGTCGACGCCGACGCGGTGCATTCCGGTGTCGACCTTCACGTGCACGTCGAGACGCGCACTTCCGAGGCGACGAACGGCATCGGCAAGCGCATCGACGTACGAGATCCGGTACACGGTTGCGGTCAGTCGGTACCGAACGATGCTGTCAATCTCGTCGATGGGTTGTTCGGAGAAGATGAGAACGGGTGCTTCGATGCCGGCGTGACGCAATTCGATTCCCTCGGCGGTGATCGCGACGCACAGACCGTCGATTCCTGCGGCGACCGCAGCGTGCGAAATCGGAACCGCCCCGTGGCCGTACGCATCGGCTTTCACCACCGCCCACACACCGGAGGGCGCAACCATCGTCTTCAGCACCGCGAGGTTGTGCACGTATGCATCGAGGTCGACGTTCGCCCACGCCCAGCGTGTCGGTGACTGCGTCTCACTCATGTTGGTTCAACTCCGTGACGAGATCACTGGCCACCACTCCCGCGTCGGGAAGGCCACGCAAGGTGTCGGCGTGGACGAACGCACCGGCAGCAGCGGCGCGCAACGGCTCGGCCCCGCGGGCGAGGTGGGCGGCAATGATCCCCGTCAGCACGTCTCCCGACCCGGCAGTTGCGAGGCGTTCGTCACCGGATTCCACCAACAGCGCGTCACCCGACGGATCAGCCACCACGGTCGTCGGCCCCTTCAGCAGCACCACGGCGCCGAGTTCGGCGGCGGCCGCACGCGCGGCAGCGATGCGGTCCGACCCCGGTGGCGCACCAACGAGGGAACTGAACTCCCCGTCGTGCGGCGTGAGAATTGTCGCCGCGCGACGCTTGGCAATGACATCGGCGGCGCGGCCATGCCGGCCGTCGCGCGACGCGCCGAGCAGTTGCAGCCCATCACCGTCGATCACGAGCGGCCGTGGGCAACCGACGACGAAATCGATGAACTCGTCGACGAGTTCGTCTCCGCGCCCGATGCCGGGGCCGACGAACGCCGAGGCAAACCGGTCGATGTCGGCGAGAGCCGCACGAGCCCAACCATCGAGAGGCATGGGACGATGAACGACCTCGGTTGACATGTCAACGTCGCCCGAGACACCGACACACGACAGGTGCACGATGCCTGCACCCGCGCGGTACGCCGCGGCACATGCGAGACGCGCCGCGCCCAACATGCCCCGACTACCTGCGATTGCACGTACGCCGGTGTTCCATTTGTGTGCCGCCACATCACGGCGCGGAATCCACTCCGCCACGTCGTCGTTGTCGACGACCGCGAGAAGGCGCGCATCGACGTCGGTCGCACGGTCGATCGCAAGACCGATGTCGACGACGGACACCTCGCCGGCGAGACTGCGGCCCGGTTCGAGTACCAGACCCGGCTTCAACGCACCGAACGTGACGGTCGCGGTTGCGCGGGGTGGGACACCGTGTGTCGCGCCAGTCAGCGCGTCGACCCCACTCGGAATGTCGACCGCCAGAATCGGTGCACGAGTGGATGGAGCGGTGTACTCACCCCTGAAACCGGTTCCATAGGCGGCGTCGATCACCAGGTCGCAATCGGTCAGCAGCATCGGTGCACGTTCTGCATCGAAGACGACCACGCGCGCACCTCGTTCCTCGAGACGTCGCGCAGCGACACGACCGTCGGCACCGTTGTTGCCCTTGCCCGCCACGACAACGACCCGACGTCCGTAGGTTCCGCCCATGAGGAGTCGCGCAGCATGGGCCACCGCATGGCCGGCACGGTCGACGAGCACGTCGAAGGAGGTGCCGCTGTTGGCATCGACGTGGCGCATCTGCTCGGGCGTGAGGACCGGCTGCACGCAGACAGCGTACGGGTCAGAGCGCTGCGACGACCGCGATCGCCACCAATTCGGTGTGGCTGAGCGACAGATGCCAGCCGCTCACCCCGCGGTCTTCGGCAAGTGCAGCGGCACGCCCGGACACGACGAGTTCCGGGGCTCCGGATTGGGCCTTGCGCACCGAGACGTCGTGGAAGTCGAAGGCGCCGAGGCCGACGCCGAGCGCCTTCATCGTTGCCTCACGCACGGCAAAGCGAGCGGCAAGAGTCGCCGCATCGTTGCCGCGTTCGGCGGCGAGTGTGATTTCTTCGTCGGTGAACAAACGTTGACGCATCGACGGCGTTCGTTCGAGGGCCGATCTGAAACGCGCAACGTCGACCGCGTCGACACCGAGGCCTTTCACTGGATCGTCACCGCGTGCGCCAGAGTTCCGCCGCTTCGGAGATCGGCGCGATGAGAGCATCGGCCACCCCCAGGCGCGCGAGAAGATCGTCTCGGAACTCGTTCTCTGTTTCCTTGACCCAGTCGACGAGTCGGTTGTAACGATCGTCGTAACCCTTCAGAACGGTCTTCATCGTCGCTGCATCGAGTGTCGGATGGAAAGTGACGTGCAGCAACGTGATGCCCGTCGTCTCGCCCGACTTCACCTCGGGTACGAGAATCACGGTACGCCCGTCGGCGCGACCGCGGGTGACGAACACCTCTTGATCGCGCGCAACGCGGTGCTTGGTGCCGACCAGCGTTGCGGTGCCGTCGACGCGCGACTTCAGATCCTTCGACAAGCCCCCGCGATCGATGATGGTGATCGTCGCATCGTCCGACGCGCCACCCTCGACGCGGTAGCGGGTGAACCCGTTCACCGTCGCCACCGCCGAATCGAGGTCGGCGAGAATCTTCAGGGTGCGGTACGTGAGGCGGTCTCGCGACGCACCGGCGGTCACGACGGCCTGCACCAGCGCGCGGTCCATCAGGCCCTCGTCGCTGCGTGAGATACCTACGGTGACCGTCTTGGCCTGGTGACGAATCGCGTCGATGGGACGCGTGAGTTCGTCGATGGCGCGAGTCAATGCTTCTGTCAGGTCGTCGAGCAGCACCGCCGGCGTGACGACCTTGCCCGTTTGGCGCTGGTACGAATCGAGCGGATTGCGGGACGAAAGATCGGCGAGCACCGAGCTCAACCTCACCGCAGTCGAGGCCTCGAGGGTGCCGTCGTACTGACCCGTCAGGAGTGCGTCACGGAATCGTGCCGTCGCCGGAGCAACTGCCTGGCTGACGGTCGACACCAACGTCGCCGCATCGGCATGCGTTGCAACGACGTCGCGGATGGTTTCGCGCACCTCGCGAAGCGGTCGCGCGGTTGCATCGATTGCGAGTGCCGCCTCGTATCCGAAGAGGTGGCCGACCATTGCCGAGAGAATGAAGGCGACCGACTGGTCGACCTCGGGAACCGTCAACACCGCGCTGGCGGCATCGAAGCGCTGTTCACCCTCGGTTGCAACGACGATGGGTGTCGCCTTGTGGGCACGGTAGATGGCTATTTCCTTGGCGACGTCGGATGCAGTGCCGCCCTCGAGACCCGCCGCGCACACGAGGATCAACGGCTCGCACGACAGGTCGATGTGCTTCTTGTCTTCGGTGATGTCGCACGAGATCGACTTGTAACAGAGTTCGGACAGTTTGATTCGTACTTCGTGCGCGGCAACCGCATTGCCGCCGTTGCCGACGACTGCCCAATAGCGCTTGCCGGGCGCATGACGACGTGCCGCATCGGCGATTGCCGGCCGTTGACCGATGACCGCTCGCATCGCATCGGGCACGCGCCGCAACGACCCGAGTACACGACTGCGCAGTTGCGCCGAGCCGAGGTTCGCCGCATCGCTGATGGCGCAGGACAGCAATGCTCCGGCCGCAACCTGCGCATAGAACGCCTTGGTGCTGGCCACGCTCATTTCGATGTCGCGGCCATCCGACGTGTAGAGAACTCCGTCGGAGCGCAGAACGAGGTCGCTGTTGCGACGGTTCACGATCGCAACGACGCGAGCTCCACGTCCGCGGGCCAGGTCGACCGTGCGGTTCGTGTCGGTGGTCGTTCCGCTTTGGCTG
>DAINNS010000070.1:0-7141 GCA_036735765.1 Ilumatobacteraceae bacterium
GACGACGACCGTGTCGCCACCCGTGTCGATGGCATGGTGCAGCGCGAGTTCGGTGTCGGTGAGGTCCTTGTCGACGGGGGAGACGAGCGGGTCGACGCCCAATTCGCGCACGCGCCGCAAGCCCGCCTCGGAAATCGAGTCGAGGTCACCGATCACGACGTGCGGTGCGAGACCGAGAGCAATCGCCGAGTCGACGCCCGAGTCGGCGGCGATGATGCGGTCGAAGGCACCGAGATTGGGCATCGCGCGCAGAACGGATCCTCCGGTGATCACGAGCACTCGGTTGTGCGGCGCCTGGTCGGCCATCTCTTCCCTCCGCCGGCATTACCCGGATCAGGTTCTCGGGTCGGTGGCGGCGGCCACCCTCTCAGCCCGCCGATCCGACGAGCTCCCCGTGTTGTCGAAGTTCAGGCTACCGCGGCATTCAGTGGCGGGCCATGTCGGGCTCGAGGAAGATGACCCTCGCCCGCGGACACGCCGCGCGCACGCCTGCCTCGACTTGGTCGATGGCGGCAGAGAGTTCAGCGACGGCGAGGTCGTTGCGGAACTCCATCTTCGCGGCGACCAGAAGTTCGTCGGGACCGAGGTGTTCGGTGCGCAGGTTGATGACGGCGACGACGGCAGGGTGCGCACCGAGTGCTGCGCGAATGGTCGACTCATCATCGACCGATGCCGATTCGCCGATGAGGAGGCTCTTCATCTCACCTGCCAACACGACGGCGATGACGATGAGCAGGACTCCGATCGACACCGAACCGACGGCGTCCCAACGTGCGTCGTGGGTGTAGTGACCCATGAGAACGCCGAAGAGTGCGAGGAAGAGACCGACCTCGGCGCCGATGTCCTCGAGCAGTACTACGGGTAGCTCGGGTTGTTTCGACGTTCGGATGAACCGCCACCACGACATCGACTTGGGCTTCACGTGTCGTGCTTCGCGGATTGCGGTCATGAGTGACACCGTCTCGAGGCAGATGGCGACGACGAGAATGCCCACCGCGACACCGAAGCTCTCGGTTTCGTGCGGATGAATCAGTTTCCGAATGCCCTCGTACAGGGCGAACAGTCCACCCATGCTGAAGAGCACGAGCGCAACCACGAAAGCCCAGAAGAAGCGCTCGCGTCCGTGACCGAACTGTCGCGTGGCGCTGGGCCGACGTTTTGCGCGGCTACCGCCGAGCAGCAGCAACGCCTGGTTGCCGGTGTCGGCGAGTGAATGCGCGGCCTCGGCGAGCAGCGACGCCGACGCGGTGATGAGAAAGCCGACGAACTTGGCGATCGCGATACCGAGGTTGGCGAAGAACGCCGCGATGATCGCCTTCCTGCTGCCTTCTTGCACTTGGTTATGTTTGCACACATGGGACTTCTGGACGGTCGTGTCGCTCTGGTCACCGGTGGAGGAAGGGGCATCGGCGCGGGCATCAGCCGCAGGCTCGCCTCGGAGGGTGCAGCAGTCGCCATCAACTACTCACGCGGCGCCGAAGAAGCAGAAACGGTGTGTCGCGACATCGTTGCTGCGGGCGGTCGCGCGAAGACCTACCAGGCCTCGGTTGCCGATTATGCGGCGACGCGCGCGATGGTCGATTCCGTCATCGCAGACTTCGGGTTCGTCGACATCTTGGTGAACAACGCCGGGATCGCCTCGAAGGGCAGGGCCGTCGCCGACACCGACGCGGCCGAGGTCGAAAAGCTCCTCGCCGTGCATGCGATCGGTGGTCACCAACTGGCTGCAGCCGTCCTGCCGTCGATGCGCACGCGCGGCCGCGGGGACATCGTGTTCGTTTCGTCGGTTGCCACATCGCACTATTCGGCCAAGGGTGCGCCGTACAACATGGGAAAGGCCGCGATGGAAGCGTTGGCCTACACCCTCGCCAAGGAAGAACGACACAACGGAATCCACGTGAACATCGCTGCACCGGGCCTGGTGGAGACCGACATGGGCGTGCGGCTCGCGCGGGCGATGCAGGGCAAGCGCGAGATGGAGGACCTGCGGGAACTCGATGCCAAGTCGCCGTTCGGTCGCGTGTGCCAACCGAACGATGTGGCCGAAGTCATTCTGTGGTTCTGCTCGGCGGGCGCGGGCTACGTGACCGGCCAGCGCATCGAATGTGACGGTGGCGGTGCCATCTCCAGTTATTGATGACAGGTGTTCGACCCGACCGATACCCTGATGAACGTGACGACACCCCCCAGTCCACTCGCAGGTTCGACCGTTCCCACCAGCCCGTTCGCCGAAGGCGGTTCGACCGCCGACAATGCGATCGTCGACGTCACCGCAACCGGTGTCGCAAAGTTGAAGGAACTGCGCGACATGGAACCCGAGACCACGCAGCTCGGTCTGCGCATCGAGATCATCAGCGAACCGGGCGAAGATTTTCGCTACGACCTCTCGTTCGAAAAAGTCACGACCGCGGCCTTCACCGACGAGGTGCGCACAGTCGACGGCCTGAAGATCATCGTTCCCGCCAACAGCATCGAACTGCTCACCGGTTCGATTCTCGACTACAACGACACACAGGGCCTCATCATCCGCAACCCCAACAAACCCCTCGCCGCTTCCGTCGAGGGTCTCGTCGTCGACGACGAACTGTCGGTGTCGATCAATGAGGTTCTGCGCGGCGAAGTGAACCCCGCGCTCGCCGCACACGGCGGCTTCGTCACCTTTGTCGGCCACGACGGCGAAGGCACGGCCTACCTCACGATGGGCGGCGGCTGTCACGGTTGCTCGATGAGCCGAATGACCATGCTCGAGGGCGTCCAGACGACGCTCGTCGAGAAGGTTCCGGGTGTGCTGAAGGTCCGCGACCTCACCGACCACACCAGCGGCGAGAGCCCCTACTACTCGTAGTTCCGCCGTGGGTTAGTGTCCCCACATGGCCGGAATCGTCGCTTACGGGTCCTACATCCCATACTGGCGCCTGCAACGCGGTGTCATCACGAAGTCGCTCGGTGCGGGCGGCGGAAAGGGTGAACGCGCCGTCGCGAGTTTCGACGAGGACACCACGTCGATGGCCGTCGAAGCCGGACGTGTGGCACTGCGCAGTGTGGCAACGAACTGGGTGCCGAACTCGTTGTGGTTCGCGACCACCGACCCCGCGTACCTCGACAAGACGAATGCGAACACGGTGCATGCTGCACTGGGCCTTCCTTCGTCGACGACATCCGTCGACACGATCGGCTCCGTGCGCAGCGGAGTCGCAGCGATGATGGGTGCGGGGAACGGCAACGCAATGGCGGTGCTGTCCGACATTCGCACGGGTCTTCCCGGCGGCGCCGACGAATCCAGTGGCGGCGATGCCGCCGCGGCGTTCTGTTTCGGCAACGAGGGCATCATCGCCGAAGTCATCGGCGGTGCGGGCGCCACGGCTGAATTCACCGACCGTTGGCGTCAACCCGGTGAACCCGCGAGCAAGCAGTGGGAAGAGCGGTTCGGTGAGCACGCCTATGCGCCACTCGTCGACAACGCATTCAGCGATGCGTTGAAGGGGGCCAACCTCGCGCCGGGCGACATCAACCATGCGATCTTCTCGGGTCTGCACACGCGCGCGGTGAAGGCCGCGGTCAAGGCGTGTGGTGTCGCGGCCGAAGCGGTTGTCGACGACCTCTCTGCGTCGATCGGCAACGCAGGCACGGCACAGTGGGGCGTGATGTTGGCCGACGTACTCGATCGCGCCGAACCCGGCCAGATCATTGCGGTCGTCTTGCTCGCCGATGGCGTGAACGTGTGGCTGTTGCGCACCACGGAAGCGATCACCAAGTACCGCGCGCGTCAGGCCGCCGAATTGACGGTGCGCGCTCAGATCGCCGCGGGTCGCAACGACCTCACCTACACACAGTTCCTCACGTGGCGCGGGTTCCTGCATCGTGAACCGCCGCGTCGACCCGAACCCGACCGACCGGCCGGGCCGCCCAGCCTGCGTTCACAGGCATGGAAGTACGGGCTGTACGGCAGCCGCGACGAAAGCGGCTTCGTGTACCTGCCGCCTGCGCGCGTCAGCATGAAATCGGGGAGCATCGACCAGATGGAGATGGTGCGCATGGCCGACGTGCAGGCGACCATCGCCACGTACACCGTCGACCGCCTGGCCTACAGCATGAGCCCACCGGTCGTCGCCGCGGTCATCGACTTCGACGGCGGGGGACGGTTCCAGTGCGAACTCACCGACGTCGACCCGGCAACGGTGAAGATCGGCGATCGGGTGGAGATGACGTTCCGTCGCCTCTACACCGTCGACGGCATCCACAATTATTTCTGGAAAGCACGGCCTGTCAAGGCCAAATGAGCGAGGGCGGTTATGGCAAGTCACGGCATTCGCGACAAGGTCGCAATCATCGGAATGGGTTGCACCAACTTCGGTGAGCATTGGGACAAGAGCACCGACGACATGTTGATCGAGTCGTCCGATGCGGCACTGAAGAACGCCGGCATCACGTTGGGCGACGTCGACGCGTTCTGGTTGGGCACGATGGGCTCGGGTCTTTCGGGCCTCACGCTCAGTCGTCCGCTGAAGATCCAGCACAAGCCGGTGACGCACGTCGAGAATTACTGCGCGACCGGCAGCGAGGCGTTCCGCAACGCGTGCTACGCGGTGGCATCGGGTGCGTACGACATCGTCATGGCGATCGGCGTGGAGAAACTGAAGGACTCGGGTTACTCGGGTCTCGTCGTTTCGGCTCCGGCCGACGACGGCACCAAGGCCACGGTCACCGCGCCGGCAAGTTTTTCGCTTCTTGCACCGGCGTACGCCAACAAGTACGGCGTCGACGAATCCGAGTTGAAAGACGTACTCACCCGCATTGCGTGGAAGAACCATCGCAACGGTGCGCTGAACCCGCGTGCACAGTTCAAGAAAGAAGTGCCGATGGAAACCATCGCGTGCTCACCGCTCGTCGCGGGTCCGCTCGGCATCTTCGACTGCAGTGGTGTCAGCGACGGATCCGCCGCCGCGATCATCGTGCGCGCGGAAGACGCCCACAAGTACACCGACAAGCCGTTGTACGTGAAGGCGCTGTCATTCGTTGCGGGACCGGCCGCAGGACCCATCGACCCGTCGTACGACTACACGACGTTCGACGAGGTCGTGCGCAGCGCAGAGGACGCCTACCACCAGGCGGGTATCACCGACCCGCGTGCCGAACTCGCGATGGCCGAGGTACACGACTGTTTCACACCGACCGAGTTGGTGTTGATGGAGGACCTCGGCTTCGCCGAGCGCGGCACCGCATGGAAAGAGGTGCTGTCGGGCACCTACGACCTCGACGGCGAACTGCCGGTGAACCCCGACGGCGGGTTGAAGTCGTTCGGCCACCCGATCGGCGCTTCGGGCCTGCGCATGTTGTTCGAGTGCTGGACTCAGTTGCGCGGCGAAGCCGGTGCACGGCAGATCAAGAGTGTCGCCGGCGGCAAGACCAAGGCTCTGACGCACAACCTCGGTGGCGCACCGGGTGCCTGTGTCAGCTTTGTGTCGGTCGTCGGAACCGAACTCGACTAGCGCGTCGCCGCGAACGGGTCGATTCCCAGACCCGCAGCAACGAACCGAGCGTGCAGGTCGGCCGCATGGCCGACCGACACCCACCTCCGCAGGTACCGCACCAGTTGAGTGCGGAACTCGCGCCCATGCCCGCGGTTGGCGCAGGCGAGATGCGCGAGTTCGTGCAGCAAGGTGTGTTGCGTCGGCGCCACGTCGGCCACGAGCAGACACCACTCGTCGGGAAGCGCTGCGGCTTCGAAGGCCGGTCGCAATCGCGCCACCCGAAGGTCGGGCGTGTCGAGGTCTTCGGCACGGCACAGTTCCTCGAGCCAGGCGCGCGCTTCGGCCAGGGTGAGTTCGCGCGTGGGCATCGCCGATTCGAAGGCCGCTTCGACTTCGTACGTCAGTGCGGCTTCGGTGGATGACATCAATGTCACGGTAATGGGCAAGAATGCAGGCGTGAAACGCCGCACAGCCCTGGTTCTCGTCGTCGCAACGTTCATCACCGCATGTGGTGGGGGTGGTGGCGGCGGCGCGAAAGATTCCGACGATGGCGCGACCACCGAGGATTGTGCCGGGGTGCCCGCGGCGGAACTGGCTGCGTCGGGTGGATTGTGCAGTGACACGGGATTGCGCCCGGTCGATGGCGGCTTCTCTTTCGAGAACTGGGGTGGCCCGGTGAAGGAAGATGCCGTCACGGTGACGACTGCAATCGCGATCTTCGGTGAAGCAGCGGTGTGCGCACAAACGACCGCCGCAGGATGCGTTCCCTATCCCGCCGTGCAGCACTGGATCGACGGGTCGAATCTGCAGATACAGGGCGGCAGGTGCGAAGGCATGGCCGTTCTGAGTCAGCGCATCCACGATGGCGGCGACAGTGCACAGCAGTTGCAAGAGGCAGCCGTTCGCACCGCGGACCTGAAGAAGGAGACGCTGCCCGTCGCGGCGTCGATTTCCCGCTGGTGGGTGTCACAGGGTTTCGAACCCGTGTTGCAGGCAACGAGTCGGGCGTGGGAACTGGAGCCGACGGAAGTCGTCGCCGAGATCGTGGACGCGATCGCGAACGACGCGGGTGCAACGATCGGTATCTACGCGAACGGCGCGGGTCATGCGGTTACTCCCATCGCAGTCACGCGCGCCGACGATGGCACGTTCGCGATCAGTGTCTACGACAACAACTACCCGGGCGAGGTCACGGTGATGACGGTCGATCCCGCAACCGAAACGTGGTCGTATGACGTGGGCGCCACCAATTCGGGTGCCGTTGCCTCCGCATGGTCGGGTGGCAAGGGTGACATCGACTACGTCGTCATGGCCGACCGCGAGGGCAAGCAACTCGTTCCGTGGTCCGACGACGACCGTGGTCAAGCCTCGAAGGGTTCGGCCCGTATCACGGTCACCACGGCTGGCAAGTCCGTCGCCGGTCTGCTCATCGACGTCGGTGGGTCGACGATCGACACGCGTGACCTCTCGACGGTCACGAACGGCGTGAAGGTGTTCCCCAATCGCGGCGGTATCGGCACGGGGGCGACGGTCGAAATTCCCGACGGGCTGGCCTACGTGAAGATCAAACCCGTGGTCGGTCAGATCCTCGACCCGGCCACTGATTCGGTCGACTTGGCCGTCAGCATCGATGCACCCGGACCCGGGTCGCAGTACCTGAGCGACACCCT
>DAINNS010000071.1:0-7042 GCA_036735765.1 Ilumatobacteraceae bacterium
CGGCGTGAAGGTGTTCCCCAATCGCGGCGGTATCGGCACGGGAGCGACGGTCGAAATTCCCGATGGTCTGGCCAACGTGAAGATCAAGCCCGTGATCGGTGAGATCCTCGACCCCGCCACTGATTCGGTCGAACTGGCCGTCAGCATCGATGCACCCGGACCCGGGTCGCAGTACCTGAGCGACACCCTCGACGCCGAGGACTTCGCGGACGATTCCTACGACGACTTCTCGTTGAACCTCTCGACGGATGAGGAGTTCGAGAACATCATCGACGTGGCCGAAGACGGTGAGATCGAAGTCGACGTGGCGTATGAAGAGGAAGCCGCAGAGGTCACCCTCGAGGACGGCCAGGACCTGAATGTGGTCGACGGAGAGGGTGACGAAGACTTCGACATCGAGATTGCCGATGCCGATGGATCCATCTTGTACGAAGCCGGCTTCGATGGTGAATCCGACTCGGGTGACATCGGCATCGCCAACGTCGACATCGACGAGGCAACCGGCGAAGCGACCGTCGAGACCGAGACGATCGAGCCTGCGGCTGTCGACGACGAGATTCTCGCGGTCACCGAAGCCGATGAGCCTGCGCGTGACGACACGACGACCGAGACGAACCCGGCGACCGATGAGGGTGGATCGAACGACTCGATCGCACCCACGGACACGGTGTCCGAGCCGGCGACAACCGACGGCGGCACGAACGATGATCAGCAGTCACCGCCCGACACCGATGCCCAAGAGTCGCCCGAGACGACCCGCGCGACCGCACCGGCTGAGGATGCGCCGAGCGATACGGCACCACCGGAACCCGCGGCACCCGACGATACCACCGCGTCCGGCGGCGACTAACCGCGTCCGAGTTCGCGTCGAGCACCGGGCACCGAGCGTCCCGATGCCGAAAAAGAAGACCCCGCCGCGCGGCCGGCACCGTAGGCATCGCGATCGGAGACGAAACTGCTGCGGCTGGCATGCAGGTGCGGTGTCGAGTCGCGCATGATGCGCTGTGCGCGCTCGGCGCGTTCGACGAGCACCAGACCGGCACCGGGGGAGTCGCGCACGATCGTGCGGTGTTCGGTGCGCAACTTCTGTTCGACCCCCGCACAGAAGCCGTGCCACCACGAGGTACGCCACCGTCGATCACCGCGTGGCATCGAGCGAAGCGCCAGCAGGTCGGCGGCAGTGAACAGGGTTTCGAGTGCGAACAGGTCGTCGGCCGTTCCGAACGCCACCATCACGACGGCGTCGCGTGAGCCTGCTTCCATGTCGCGGTAGTCGGCACACGACAGGCTCGTTGCCAGGATGTGGAACAGCGTTCCACGACGAACGCGGTACGGGCCCGTGATGACGACGGTCTTCGAGGTGATTCGTGCTTCTGCAACATGCCCTTCGCGTTGCCGTGCCACGTCGGCCTCTTCGAGGCCGTGCTTCTGCATCAACCGGTACGCGAGGGCGAGTGCCGTCTCGGCTTCGGCTTGGGGTGTGTTCGGGTGATTCGCTTTTTCCAGGATGGCGCGAACCTTTTCGATCACGTGGTGAAACTACCCTGAGGAACGCACGTGATCACAGAGAGGGCCAACATGAAGTTCGCATTCGCCACCGCACCGCAGGTGTGCACATGGCAGGAAGTTCTCGACGTGTGGCTGGCCGCCGACGACGTTCCGTTCTGGGAGAGCGGTTGGACCTTCGACCACTTCGAACCCATCTTCACCGGTGACCGCTCCGGGCCGTGCATGGAGGGTTGGATCACGCTCACCGCGTTGTTGCAGGCGACGAAGCGATTGCGCGGCGGTGTGATGGTGACGGGCATGGTGTACCGCCACCCCGCGGTGCTTGCGAACATGGCGGCGACTCTCGATCACACTTCGGGTGGTCGACTTGAACTCGGAGTCGGTGCGGCATGGAACGAAGACGAATGCAATGCCTACGGCATCGAACTCGGGACGTTGACGGAGCGCTTCGACCGTTTCGCCGAAGGTCTCGAGGTCATGAAGCGTCTGCTGACACAGAAGCAGAGTTCATTCGCCGGCAAGTACTACACACTCACCGACGCATACTGCGAGCCGAAGCCACTGCAATCGCCGATGCCCCCGGTTCTCATCGGCGGTGGAGGCCACAAGCGAACACTGCCGCTTGTTGCCCGGTACGCCGACCACTGGAACTTCCCCGGCAACAGCGAAGATCCGTTGGGGGACTTGAACAAGTCGCTCGCTCGTTTGCGTGAATGCTGCGACGAGGTTGGACGCGACATGTCCGAGATCCGCATCAGCACGCAGTTGTGGGTGGCCCAGATGAGCGACTCCCAGGCCATCGAGACGGCTCTTGCCTACGCCGACGCCGGGGTGGGCCTCGGCCTCGTCAGCCTGCCCAGACCCTTGTCGCCAAAGGACATCCACCGATACGCCGACCTGTTCGGGCCGGTCTTCGGGGCCACAAAGTGAGCATTCTTCTCGTCGGGCTCGGGGCCGGCTTTCTGTCGGGAATCTTCGGGGTCGGCGGCGGGATTCTCATCGTGCCCGGGCTCGTGTTTTTCGCCAAGATGGACCAACGCCGCGCGCATGGAACGTCGCTTGCCGCCGTCCTTCCGATCTCCTTCGCGAGTCTCATCACTTACTGGGCGCATGATCACGTCGACTGGCACGTTGCCTTGTGGTTGGCGATCGGTGCAATCGGCGGTGCGATTCTCGGAACCAAGTTGTTGAAGACCGCTCGTCACGATGTGTTGAGTTACGGATTCGCCACGGTGCTCATCGTGTCGGCTGTCCGCTTGTACTGGACGACGAGTGCCGACGGTCGCACCGACCTCAGCGTCGTGGCGGCGATCGCTCTCGTCGTCATCGGCGTCGCGACGGGAACGCTCGCGGGACTGCTCGGTGTCGGTGGCGGCGTGATCATGATCCCGGCCATGGTGTTGCTGCTCGGAGAGATGAACGTGATGGCGAAAGGTACGTCGCTGGCAGTCATCATTCCTACTTCGATCACGGGGACCATCCGCAACCGCAAGACCGCGAACGTCGACGTGAAGGCGGCGGTGGTTGTGGGCCTGTCGGGCGTCGTGTCGGCGGTGGCGGGTGGCTCGATTGCGGCCGACATGTCGGAGTCGTTGTCGAACGCGCTGTTCGCCAGTTTGCTTCTGGTGGTTGCCGCGCAGATGATTTACCGCGAGCGACGCGTGCGGTCGAGCAGTGCACCGACCCAATAACCCAGTGCGGCGCTGAGGCCGCCACCCATCGCGATGCTGAGCGCCGCGGGGTCACCACCCGATGCGATGGCAAGCAGTGCACCGAATGCAGCAAAGGCGATCGCAACGGCGTGTCTCCAACGAGCCATGACGCTGACGGTACCCGCGCTCACGGGCAAAGTTGCGGTTGGAAGTTCTCCAATCGAATGGAAGAAACTTCTCTCACTTTCCGCGCACGAGTTTGCCGGGCAGTTCTCCCGTGAACGCGTCATTGTCGACGGTCTGCACCCCGGCGACGAACGTCGCTGCGTAACCGATTGCCTGCTGGACGAGGCGACGGCCGTTGGCGGGCAGGTCGTAGGCCATGTATGGCATCGTGAAGGTGAGCGAGTCGAAGTCGATGATGTTGAGATCGGCGCGCTGGCCGACCGCCACGACCCCGCGGTCGGACATGCCGTACATACGCGCGGTCTGCTGCGTCTGGCGGTGCACGATCCACTCGAGGGGCAATTTGGGCCCGCGCGTACGGTCACGCGTCCAGTGGGTGAGCATGAACGTGGGCATGCCGCCGTCGCAGATCGCGCCGCAGTGAGCGCCCGCGTCCCCGAGTCCCATTCGGGTGGCCGGGTGTTGATGTGCCTCGTAGAGGAAGGAGAGGTCACCATAGGCGTAGTTGAAGAACGGCATGTAGATGAGACCACGACCATCGTCACGTGTGAGTTGTTCGACGATGACGGTCATCTCCGACACGCCGCGACGACGCGCGATCTCGCGCACCGAGTCTTCCGCGGGTGGTTCGTAGTCGATGTTGGCCGACGTGACCGGGAACATCTTCCAGGTGTTACGGAGAATGACGCGTTCGAACAACCCGCCATCATCGGGAAGCTCCTCGGTGACGGTGCGGAAAAAGTCGGGGTTGCGCAGCGCGGCGACTTGTTCGGCGTGTGATGCGAAACGTACTGCGTTGAATGCGGGGTGGAAGAGCAGCGGATGCGCGCTGCCCTCGAGGCACATCAACACTCCGATGCTGCGGCCGGCCACCTGGCCGACCATTGGCAGGCCGTCGTCGTGCGCCTCGCCGAGCAGGGTCATCACGTCGCGCCACAGGTCGGGTGCATCATCGGGTTGGCTGAAGTTGACGCTGACGGTTGCCCCTGTCTCCCTGGCGATGCGGCGCATCCAGCCCCATTCGTTCAGGGGAACCTTGATGTGTTCGGGGGCGAACTGGAACACCCCGCGGCCCACGCGGCGAAGGGCGTCGGCGATGCCGAGAAGTTCGTTTTCGTCGGCGTGGGTGCCCGGAACCAGTTCTCCATCGCGGCTGCGGTGCAGGGGAGTACGGCTGGTGCTGAAACCGAGCGCGCCGGCCCGCATCGCGGATTCGACCATCCGGCTCATCGCGGTGATGTCATCGGCGGTCGCGGCTTCGTTTGCTGCCCCTCGTTCACCCATCACGTACGCGCGCAATGCGCCGTGGGGAATCTGCGTCGCAAAATCGATGACGTGAGGCGTCGACTCGAGAACGTCGAGGTACTCCTCGAACGATTCCCAACCCCACGTGATGCCCTCGGTCATCGCCGAACCCGGAATGTCCTCGACGCCTTCCATCAGCGCGATCAACCAGTCGTGCCGATCCGGTGCAGCGGGTGCGAACCCGACGCCGCAGTTCCCCATGACGACAGTGGTCACACCGTGCCAACTGCTCGGCGTCATCCACGGGTCCCACGTCGCTTGGGCGTCGTAGTGCGTGTGCACGTCGACCCATCCCGGGGTGACGAGCCGACCGTCGGCGTCGATCACGCGGTCGACGTGCGCGGTGCCGAGCGTTCCTGCCGCACCTACTTCGGTGATGCGGCCGTTCTCGAAGGCGATGTCTGCCGCACGTGCCGGTGCACCTGTGCCGTCGACGAGATGTGCATTGCGAATGACGGTCGAATCACTGCCGGGCATTGGCCCACATTAGGTGCGCTCAACAGGCGACGGCAGCGAGGACCGCGTCGTGCAACAACCCGTTCGTCGAAACCGCCGAGCCGTTGCGGAAGGAACCTCCACCGAGCCTGTCGGTGATGCGGCCACCTGCCTCGGTGACGATCGGCCACAGTGCAGCGGTGTCGTAGGGCTCGAGGCCGATCGCATCGACTGCCGCATCAATGGCGCCCTCGGCGACGAGCATGTGCTGCCAGAAGTCGCCGAATCCACGTGCTCGGTAGGCGTTCCGACCGAGGTCGACCACGCGCTGGTATCCGCCGATCGCCTCCCAGCCCGCGTTCGGTGTCGTGCTGACCTGTGCCTCGTCGAGTCGAGAGATTGTGCTGACCCGAATCGGTCCGCGGCGGTTGAACGCACCGACACCGGTTGCGCCGTGCCAACGTGCGCTGATCGCGGGCGCGCTGACCACGCCGAGAACGGGTACGTCGTTCGGGTCGAGCAACCCGATGAGGGTGGCCCACACGGGAACACCCCGCGCGTAGTTGCTGGTGCCGTCGATTGGGTCGAGCACCCACGTCCAACGCGGTCCGTCGCCGCCACCGCGCTGGCCGAACTCTTCGCCGTACACGGCGTCATCGGGTCGGAACCGCGTGATCGTCTCGGCCAGCACTTCTTCGGTACGACGGTCGAGTTCGGTCACCTCGGTGCGGTTTGCCTTCCAGTCGACGGTGAACCCACGGTCGTGGAACGGCTGCAGAGTGGTTGCGTCGGCGAGGTCGGCGAGACGAAGTGCGAACTCGAGTTCCGTTGCCAGGTCGACTTCACGCGCGGTCATGACTCGCCGCGCAGGAAGTCGGGTGGACGCTTCTCGACGAGTGCCGTCAATCCCTCGGCGGCATCGGGGCCGAGGAAGTTGAGCATCTCGTAGGCGAGGCTGGCCTCGAAATTCGGAAGCGACTGACGCAACCAGTGGTTGAGCGAACGCTTGGTGAAACGCACCGCATCGCGCGGGCCGGCGGCAACCTTCTGTGCGGCAGCGAGCGCCGTCGGCAACACGTCTGCGGCGGGAACCGCGCGCGTGACGAGACCGATGCGCGCCGCTTCGCGACCATCGAGAAAATCGGCGGTCATGAGATACCACTTCGCCTGCGCCATGCCGCAGAGCAGTGGCCAGATTGCAACCGCATGGTCGCCCGCGGCGACTCCGAGACGAATGTGGCCGTCGGTGATGCGGGCATCTTCGTTGATGATGCTGATATCAGCCATCAACGCAACCGCGAGACCGGCGCCGACCGCCACCCCGTTGATGGCGGAGATGATCGGGGTATCGCAGTCGATCATCGTGCGCACGATGTCGCCCGCCTCGCGCATCACCTTCATCGTTTGCGTGTAGTCACCGACCTGTTCCTTGATCCACTGCAGGTCGCCGCCCGCACTGAACGCCTTTCCCGCGCCGGTGACGACGACGGCACGTACCGCGTGGTCGCGGTCGACGTCGCGGAAGACCCGTGAGAGTTCCTCGTGCATGCCCGCATCGGTGGCGTTCAACTTGTCGGGATTCGACAGCGTGATCAGCAGCACGCCGTTGTCATGGGCCTCGAAAGAAAGGCGTTGGTACGACGAATAGCGGGTGAGATCGAGCGCTGTCACGCGCCCGACGCTAGGCGATTCAACGCCCGGCGGCGGCGCGGATTGCCGATGCGATGCCGGCGGCGTCGAGGCCAAGCTCGGCGAGAATTGCATCGGGCTTGGCCTGCGGGATGAAGCGTGTGGGCACACCCAACGTCTGAACCCGCGGCATCGTGCCGCCCGCGGTCGCCACGTGTGCCTCGATGTGCTGCGAGATCGCGGCGCCCACGCCACCTTCGACGATGCCGTCTTCGAGCGTGATCACGACGTCGGCCGTTGCGGCGGCGCGGATCATCTCGGGGTCG
>DAINNS010000072.1:0-3347 GCA_036735765.1 Ilumatobacteraceae bacterium
TCAGCGTCGGCACCTTCCTACCGCTAGCCGGTGTGCTGGTGATGCTGTTCATCCCCAAGGCAGAGGAACAGTTGAACAAAGCGGTCGCGCTGCTGACAGCACTCGCGACGCTCGCGGTCGGCGTGTACACGCTGACGCAGTTCGACTACGACCAGGCCGGCAAGATGCAGTTCGTCGCCGAGACGAACTGGATCTCGGTGATCAAGAGCACGTATTACATCGGCGTCGACGGCATCAGCCTGCCGCTGTACTTCTTGTCGATGGTGATCACGGTGCTCGTGATGATCTACAGCTGGAACCACATCCCATCACCCGGGAACCCGAAGGCATTCCTGATGCTGATGTTGGTCCTGCAGACGGGCATGGCGGGAACCTTCATCGCCCAAGATCTCATCCTCTTCTTCGTGTTCTTCGAACTCGTGCTGTTGCCGATGTACTTCATGATCGGCGTCTGGGGTGGAGAGAACCGTCAATACGCATCGCTCAAGTTCTTCCTGTACACGATGTTCGGCTCGGCCCTCATGTTGGTGGCATTCCTCGCGTTGTTCTTCAAGACCGGCGCCGAGAGCTTCTCGATTCCGTATCTCGTCGAGAACGGCGCGGCAATCGCGAAGAACACGCAGGTCTGGATCTTCGCCGGCATGTTCGTCGGCTTCGCCGTCAAGGTGCCGATGTTCCCCTTCCACACCTGGTTGCCCGATGCTCACACGCAGGCACCGACCCAAGGTTCGGTCATCCTTGCCGCGATCCTGCTGAAGCTCGGTACGTACGGCTTCATGCGCATCGCGATTCCGATTCTCCCCGACGCCGCCGTCGAGTGGGCGCCGTGGATCGGCCTCCTCGCCGTCATTGGCATCATCTACGGCGCACTCGGATGCCTCGCGCAGTCCGACATGAAGCGCCTCATTGCTTTCTCGTCGGTGGCGCACATGGGCTTCGTGATGCTGGGTATCTCGACGCTCACGTCGTTCGGTATGAACGCGGCCGTGTTCGGCATGGTCGCTCACGGACTCATCACCGGCATGCTGTTCTTCATCGCGGGCAGCGTGAAAGAGCGCTACCACACCCTCGAGATCGCGCGCCTCAGCGGCATGTTGAAGCAGGTACCGAAGTTGGGGTGGATCCTCGGCTTCTGTGCAATGGCCTCGCTCGGTCTTCCCGGTCTCGCCGGATTCTGGGGTGAATTCCCCGCGATTCTCTCGGCCTACAACCCGGCCGACGGACTGTCGGAAGAGATCTTCCGCGTTTACATGGTCATCGCCGCACTCGGCACGGTGTTCGCTGCCGCCTACCTGTTGTGGCTCTACCAGCGCACCGCCTTCGGTGAACCGAACCCCGAGTTCACCAGCCACGGACACGGGCACGGCCACGGCCACGATGACGACCACGACGAGATCCACGACGTGAACGCTTTCGAGTGGGTCGCTTGGACGCCACTGCTCATCGCCATCGTGCTGTTCGGCGTGATGCCGAACCTCATGTTCAAGATCATCGACCCGGCGGTCGCCACGATCGTCTCCGGATTCGGAGGCTGAACCAGTGTTGTCCTCGCTCCTCGCAGCAACGTCGTGGACGGCGCCCGTCGTCGACTACCACGGTCTCGCACCCGAGATCGTGGTGGCCCTCGGCTTGTGCGTCGTGCTGCTCGTCGACTTGTTCCTGGCGGAGCGCAGCAAGTGGCTGCTTGCCAGCCTCACCGGCTTCACCCTCCTCGGGGCGTTCATCCCGGTGTTGACGCTCGCCCTCGACGATGCCGGTGTTCGTGCGATGTTCGACGGTCGATACGTCATCGATGATTTCAGCCTCATCCTGAAGGGCCTGTTCCTGTTGGCGGGTTACGTCGTCGTGCTGTTGTCGACGACCTACATCGAAGAGGGCGAGTACTACCAGGGCGAGTACTGGGTCCTCATGTTGTCGAGCATCCTCGGCATGATGATGATGACCTCGAGCCGCGATCTCGTCTCGGTCTTCGTGGCACTCGAGTTCCTCTCGATTCCCGCGTACATGCTGGCCGCATGGCGCAAGCGCGACGCGAAGAGCAACGAGGCCGGCGTGAAGTACTTCCTACTCGGCGTGTTCGCGTCGGCCGTCATGTTGTACGGCATGTCACTGTTGTACGGCGTCACCAACTCGACTCTGCTGGCCGACATCGGTGCGTCGATCTCGGGTGAACTCACCGCAGTGCGCATCCTCGCGATCGTGTTCGTCGTCGTTGGTTTCGCTTTCAAGGTCTCGGCCGTTCCGTTCCACACCTGGGCACCCGACACCTACGAGGGTGCGCCGACTCCGGTGACGGCGTTCCTCTCGGTGGCTTCGAAAGCCGCGGGTTTCGTGGCACTCGTGACGGTGCTCTATGTCGCGGTACCCGGTGGCTCCGACGTCTGGCAGCCGCTCGTCTGGGTGCTCGCCGTTCTCACGATGACAGTGGGCAACGTTCTCGCTCTGCGCCAGACGAACATCGTTCGCATGCTCGCGTATTCGTCGATCAGCCAGGGCGGCTTCATTCTCATGCCGCTCGCCGTGGCCGCCGAGGGTGGTGCGGGTGAGGCGGTGCTTCGCTCGGTCGTCACCTACCTCATCGTCTACGCGGCGACGAACCTCGGAACCTTCGCCGTGATTCTCGCCGTGAGCCGCAAGACGCGCAGCGGTGAAATCTCGTCGTTCGGCGGGCTGTTCAGTTACGCACCCGGACTCGGTGTCGTGATGACGATCTTCCTCGGTTCGCTCGCAGGCATCCCGCCGCTCGGTGGTTGGATCGGAAAGTTCTCCGCTTTCCAGGCGGTGCTCGAGGCCGGTACCGGCTGGGCGTATGCGATCGCTGTCGTCGGTGCGGTGAACTCCGTCGTCGCATTCGGTTACTACGGCAACGTGATGCGCGAGATCTGGATGCGTCCGGTCCCCGACGGAGACACGACACAGATTCGCACGCCGGCACCGTTGGTACTCGCACTTTCGATCACCACGATCGCAACGCTGGCGCTCGGCGTGTTGCCCGGTGTGGCGCTGCACTTCGGCGATCTCGCCACCTTCGCCGGTGTCCTCGGCGGCTGACGAACTTCGCGCGGCGATCGCCGCACACGGTGGAGCCATCCCGTTCCACCGGTTCATGGAAATTGCGCTGTACGGCGAACATGGCTTTTATGCCACCAGTGGTGCCGCCGGACGGCGTGGCGACTTCATCACGTCGGCCGAAGTGGGCCCGCTCTTCGGTGCGGTCATCGCTCGCGCACTCGATGCGTGGTGGCGCGAGCTGGGAGAACCTGATGGGTTCACCGTCGTCGAGGCAGGTGCCGGCCCGGGAACCCTGGCGCGTGCGATCCTCGCGGCCGCACCGAAGTGCCTCGATA
>DAINNS010000072.1:3357-7017 GCA_036735765.1 Ilumatobacteraceae bacterium
GGCCGAGTGTGGCCATGTATCACCGAAAAGAAAGGATGTCCCGAGTGTACCCGAAGATGCCCGATCGATTCATGACGGGGTCGCCTTAGCGCAACGGGCGCGCCATCCCGACGGCATCGAGTCGCGCGCCGACCTTCCCGAAGGGCCGATCACTGGTGTCGTCCTTGCGAACGAATTACTCGACAATCTGCCGTTCGACCTCGTCGTTTTTGACGGCGCATGGCGCGAGGCGCGCGTGACGGTCGACCGTGATCGATTTGTCGAGGTGTTGACGCCCTTGGCCGAGGTCCCCGAGTTTCTTCCCTCGAACGCACCGCACGGTGCACGAGCGCCGATCCAGACGGGGGTCCGTCGCTGGCTCGACGAGACGATGACGTTGCTCGAAACCGGACGCATGCTGTTGTTCGACTACTGCACCCCGCTCACCGCGCAGGCGGCGCTTTCACCTTGGCGTGATTGGTTGCGCACCTACGTCGGCCACGAACGCGGCGGCCACTACCTACTGCGGCCGGGCGAACAGGACATCACCAACCAGGTGATGATCGACCAGCTCAGCCTCGTCATCGAACCCGAGGCGATTCGCACACAGGCACAGTTCCTGCAACTGTGGGGGATCGACGAACTGGTCGACGAGGGTCGCCGGGCGTGGGAAGCGGCGGCCGCCCGCCCCGATCTCGCGGCGATGAAGATGCGTTCACGTATCAGCGAGGCCGCTGCGCTGCTCGACCCGGCGGGGCTCGGTGCGTTCAGCGCACTGACTTTTCGAATCGACCGAAGACCTCGAGCCACGTGAGGTCCTCCGGTCGCTCGATCCCCGCCATCGAGATGAGCGAAAGACCAACCGGAATCGCCAACAACAAGCAGGCAAGAGTGTGTGGCTCGATTGCTTTCGAGACCGCGCCGTCGGCCTGGGCGTCGTCGACGATCTTGCGGTACATCGCGTAGTGCTCACGAATGCGGGGCTTCAGAATTTCACGCGCAGCTGAGTCGCGCCACGATGCGTAGTACGCCTCGACGAGCAGCTTCTGTGCGGGAGTCGGACCCGTGTCGCCTGCGTTGCGGGGAACCGTCGCAGCGACCTTCAGCATCCAGTCGGCACCCGAGAGGTTCATCGAGGTGAGAAATTCAGCGTTGCTGCGAACCTGTGCTGCGAGTGCGTTCTCGAGCGCCGCACGGAACAGTTCTTCCTTGTTCGCGAACCACGTGTACACCGAGCCCGGTGTCATCTCGGCCCGCTCGGCGATCTCGGCGAGACGGGCGCGCTCGAAACCGACGGCCGCGATCTCTTCTGTGGCTGCCTCGAGAAGTCGTTCCTTGCTGGCGAGTGCCCACGGTCGTCGGTCGCGACCGTCGATGTGGATGACGTTCTTCGCCGTCTTGCTGGGGACGCCCGTGCGCTTCTTCGTCGACTTTGCCGACGATTTTGCCGCCGCCTTCTTTGCGGCGGGCTTCGGGTTCGTGCGTCGTGCGGGTTTCGCCATGGGTACGAAATTACCCCGTGTGGCTCAGAGGTGTCGTCGGGGAAGGCCCCGACGTGTGCGCCACTAGGGTTGCGGCCATGGCGGACGAAACGATCGAAGCACTCCTTCTCGAGCAGCGAAAGTTCCCACCGAGCGAAGCCTTCAAGAAGAAGGCACACGTCGTCGGAACCCACCTCTACGACGAGGCGAACGCCGACTACGAGGCCTTCTGGGCCGGTCAGGCCGAGGAACTCGTGTCGTGGTCAACGCCGTGGAAGACTGTGTGCGAATGGAACCTGCCGTTCAGCAAGTGGTTCGTCGGTGGACAACTGAACGTCGCCCACAACTGCCTCGACCGCCACGTCGCAGCCGGCCGCGGCGACAAGGTCGCAATTCATTGGGAGGGCGAACCGGGCGACACCCGCACCATCACCTATGCCCAGTTGCTCGACGAAGTCGAGCGGTTCTCGAACGCACTCCTCGGTCTCGGCGTCGTGCGTGGCGACCGCATCAACATCTACCTTCCGATGATTCCCGAGGCGGTCGTGGCGATGCTCGCCTGCGCACGCATCGGTGCAGCACACTCGGTCGTGTTCGGTGGATTCAGTTCACAGGCGCTCGCCGACCGCATCAACGATGCAAGTGCGAAGGTGCTGATCACCGCCGATGGAGGCTGGCGCAGGGGAGAGGTTTTCGCATTGAAGCCCCAGGCCGACGAGGCACTCGTGTCGACGCCATCGATCGAACACGTCGTCGTCGTGAAGCGTGGCGGCAACACCGTCGACATGAAGCCAGGACGTGACCACTGGTATCACGACCTCATGGCGAAGGCTGACGCGAAGTGTCCCGCCGAACCGATGGATTCCGAGCAGTTGCTGTTTCTCCTCTACACCAGCGGTACCACGGGCAAGCCGAAGGGCATCATGCACACCACGGGCGGCTACCTCACGCACGTGACCTACACGCACAAGTACGTCTTCGATCTGCACCCCGACACCGACGTTTATTGGTGCACGGCCGACGTCGGTTGGGTGACCGGCCACTCGTACATCGTCTACGGACCGCTCTCCAACGGCGCAACACAGGTGATCTACGAGGGCGTTCCCAATTTTCCGGGCAACGATCGTCTGTGGAGCATCGTCGAGAAGTACGGCGTCACCGTCTTCTACACGGCACCCACCGCAATTCGCACGTTCATGAAATGGGGAACGCAGGAACCCGCGAAGCACGACCTCTCGTCATTGCGCGTCATCGGCAGCGTCGGTGAACCGATCAACCCCGAAGCATGGATGTGGTACCACGAGCACATCGGTCGCGGGAATTGTCCGATCGTCGACACGTGGTGGCAAACCGAAACGGGTGGAATCATGATCAGCCCGCTTCCCGGTGCCACGACGACGAAGCCCGGATCCGCGACGTTTCCGTTGCCCGGCGTCGGTGCGGAAGTGGTCGACGAGGCCGGCAACGTCGTGACGAAGGGTGGCGGCTATCTCACGCTGACTCACCCGTGGCCCGGAATGTTGCGCGGCATCTGGGGAGACCCCGAGCGTTACAAAGAGACCTACTGGAGTAGGTTCCCCGGTCGTTACTTTGCGGGCGACGGAGCAAAGCTCGACGACGACGGTTATCTCTGGTTGCTCGGCCGTGTCGACGACGTGATGAACGTCTCGGGTCACCGCATCTCGACAACCGAAGTCGAGTCGGCGCTGGTGTCGCACCCGAGCGTCGCCGAGGCTGCCGTCGTCGGCGCGAACGATGCGACGACCGGCCAGGCGATCATCGCTTACGTCACCCTGCGCGGTGGCGAGCACGTGACGGAGACCGATCTCCGTAACCACGTCGCAAAGGAGATCGGCGCGATCGCGAAACCAAAGACGATCTACTTCACACCCGATCTACCGAAGACACGGAGTGGAAAGATCATGCGACGTCTCCTGCGCGACGTTGCAGAAGGCCGCAACCTCGGTGACACGACGACCCTCGCCGACGCGAGTGTCGTCACTGAACTGCAGAGCCGCGCCGCTCAGTCGACCGAGGACTGAAACAACACGGACTAAGACAACACGGACCGATTCTCAGTCGCGGAAGTTCTCGAACTGCAGGGGCACCTCGAGGTCGGAACCCTTCAGCAGCGCGATGACGGCCTGGAGGTCGTCGCGTTTCTTGCCCGTGACGCGGATCTGTTCACCCTGGGTCTGGC
>DAINNS010000073.1:0-7005 GCA_036735765.1 Ilumatobacteraceae bacterium
CTTTATCTCGCTGCGGCGGGGGTCGGCACGATCGGCATCGTCGACATGGATGTCGTCGACGCATCGAACCTGCAGCGTCAGATTCTCCACAACCTCGACCGCGTGGGTGACCGCAAGGTCGATTCAGCGAAGAAAACGCTGACCCTCATCAACCCCGACGTCAACGTCGTCACCTACGACACCCGCCTCGATGCGAGCAACATCATGGACATCATCGCCGGCTACGACGTCATCGTCGACGGAGCCGACAACTTCCCGAGCCGCTACCTGCTGAACGACGCGAGCGTGAAGCTCGGCATCCCGGTCGTACACGGCTCGATCTTCCGCTTCGAGGGCATGGTCAGTGTCTTCCATCCGCTCGAGGGCCCGACCTACCGTGACATGGTGCCCGAGCCGCCGCCCGCGGAACTCGCACCGTCGTGCGCCGAGGCCGGGGTTCTCGGAGTTCTGCCCGGCATCGTCGGGTCGATCCAGGCGTTGGAGACGATCAAGTTGTTGCTGAATCTCGGCGAGTCGTTGGTGGGTCGCGTTCTTGCCGTCGACACCACCGAAATGGTGTTCCGTACGTTCAAGTTGCGCGTCGACCCGAACAACCCGGTGACGTACGCCAATCGGGACCGCATTCAGGTGAAGGACCTCGAGGGACTGTGCGGTCCCCAGATGAGCCACTGATTTAGGCTGACGGGGTGCCCCATGCCCCCCGACATGTAGCAATCGTCGGTGCCGGATTCTCCGGTGCCGTCATGGCGCGCGAACTCGCCGAAGCCGGCCACCGTGTCGAAGTTTTCGACTCACGGGCGCACGTAGCGGGTAACTGCCACACCGAGCGCCAAGAGGGCGACGTGATGGTGCACGTCTACGGACCGCACATCTTCCACACGGCTCACGAGCACGTGTGGCAGTACATCAACCGTTTCGGCGTGATGATGCCCTACAACCACCGCGTGAAGGCAACGACTCAGGGTCGCGTTTTTTCGCTGCCCGTCAACCTGCTCACGATCAATCAGTTCTTCGGTACGACGCTGACCCCGGCCGAAGCCGAGGCCTTCATTTCGTCCAAGGCCGACACCTCGATCGCGAACCCCCAGACTTTCCGCGAGCAGGGCCTGCGTTTCGTCGGGCCCGACCTGTACGCCGCGTTCTTCGATGGCTACACCCGCAAGCAATGGGGCGTCGATCCCGACGAACTGCCGGCGTCGATCCTCGCGCGACTGCCGGTGCGTTTCAACTACGAGGACTCCTACTTCAACCACCCGTATCAGGCGATTCCGCGCGACGGCTACACGCCGATCGTCGCCAACATCCTCGATCACCCATCGATCTCGGTCACGCTTGGTGTCTCGAAGTCGCGCGCCGACCTCGCGGGCTTCGATCACGTCGTGTGGAGCGGGCCGATCGACGCGTACTTTGATTTCGAGCACGGCCGTCTCGGTTACCGCACGCTTGATTTCGACAAGTCGGTTCACGAAGGTGACTTCCAGGGTTGTCCGGTCATGAACTACTGCGATGCCGATGTCCCGTACACGAGGATCACCGAGCACAAGCACTTTGCGCCGTGGGAGTCGCACGACCGCACGGTGACCTACCACGAGTACAGCCGCCTGTGTGGTCCCGATGACGTTCCGTACTATCCGATTCGTTTGGTGGAGGAAAAGGATCAATTGCGTCGGTACGTCGACATGGTGGCGGCCTTGCGCAACGTCACGTTCGTCGGCCGTCTCGGCACGTATCGTTATCTCGACATGGACGTCACCATCCACGAAGCCCTCGGTGCCGCACGGGCGTTGCTCGACGCGTGGGACGGTGGCCGCGACGCCGCGCCGTTCTCGGTGGACCCGCTGTGACCTGGAATCCTCCGTTCGCCGAGTCGCATCTTCTGCAGCGCATCCTCCCGGCCGGACCCGACGTCCTCGAACCGCCGCTCTACGTGCGGGCAGGCGAGGGGACCGAGTCGTACGACACCTACTTCGGCGTGTTCCATGCCGCACGGTGGCGCCGCAAGACCTCCGTCGGTGAACTTCACGTTGCAGTCGAGGTCGATGGTGCGGCCGACATCGAAGTTGTTGCCGTGAAACGCATGAGCGAGAAGGTCGTCGAGTCGGCACGCACATCGACGCCGGGCACGGTCTCGATTCGCCTCGTCGAACTTGCCGACACGAATGTCGACTCGTATTACGTGCGGGTGCGCGGTGCGCGTCTCGTGCGGGGTGGCTGGTACGCCGCGAACGCACCGTTGCGCGACGTTCACCTGAATGCGTGCATCACCACCTTCAACCGCCAGCCGTACGTCACGGCGAACGTCGAGCGACTGCGTCGCCTGGCACGCGAGGTTCCAACTGTCGCCGAGGCATTCCGTGTCACGATCGTCGACAACGGGCGCAATCTCGAACTGCCACCCGGCGACGGTCTCTCGGTGCGTGTCATCCCGAACCCGAACCTGGGCGGTGCCGGTGGTTTCGCCCGCGGGTTGATGCACGCCCGCAACGATGGCTGGACGACGCACGTTCTCTTCATGGATGACGACATCACGATGGAAGTCGAGTCCGTGGTTCGCGCAATCGCTCTGTTCCGCTACGCCACCGATCCGCGTCTGTGCGTCCACGGCGCCATGATCTCCGAAGAAATTCCCTGGATGCAGTTCGAGGCCGGATCGCACTACGCGTGGCGCTACACGTACCCGTTGCGCGCGGTTGGCCGCGAAGACGATCTGCGTGACCGCATCACGGTGTTGGCCGATGAACCCGAGTCCGAGTTCGAATACACGGCGTGGTGGTTCACCGCCTTCCCGATCGAGGTTGGGAAAGACAACCCGTTGCCGGTCTTTGTCCGTGGCGACGACGTTGCCTTCGGACTGATGCACACGGGCGAGCACACGATCACGATGAAGGGTGTCGCCGTCTGGCACGCCGACTTTGCTTTGAAGAATGGTCCGATGACGTTGTACTACGAGACGCGCAACATGCTTCTCATAGAGACCCTCGTCTACGACAAGCACCGCTGGTACCACACCGCGTACCGCACGTTGTCGTTCGGATTCCGCAACCTCTTCTCGTTGCGCTACGCAAGTCTTGAATACATGCTGAAGGGTCTCGACCACTATCTCGAAGGCCCCGACTTCTGGCGTAACGTCGACCACTCTGCGATGCACGACGAAGTGCGCACGTGTCCCGAGGAAAAGGCCTCGTCGTTGCCGCCCGACCTCGCCGCACTGCAGGTTCCGGCCGGAATTCCCAAGCCGATCCGCTTGCTCGGTTTCATCGCCGCGGTGCCGTTGGTCGGGGGATACATTTTGCCGAAGTGGATGCTCCGCAAGCGCACCACCGTTGCTCCGATCAATTCACGTGCCGTCGGTCTGGCCACGCGCAGCACAAAGTTGCTGCACCGTCATCCTCGACTCGACGAGGGTTACGTGCTCGAACGCGATGCTGTGCGGTTTTGGGCCGACATGCGGGCGTTGCGCTCGAGTCTGATGAGACTGCGTCGGGAGTACCCACGGCTGAAGCGGGAATACCGCGCGTACTACTCGGAGATGGTCAGCGATGAGTCGTGGTGTCGACTTTTCGGTATCACCGAATCTGAGCTGAAGTCGTCATCAACGCCAACCAAGTAGGTCGGTTCACCACGCCGGTCGATCGCAGGTTCATGCGGCGCTGAAAGTCACGCAGATAATTCCGCGTGTTGGTGTCGAAGTAGCCGGTTGTCGGCAGGCTGACTTTCATCACGCGAGCAAGGGACGCCTGCACGGTCTTCACCGATGCGTGTCGTGTGCCCGCCTTCATCACCGCCAGTGCGGGGCGGGCATCGAGACCGAGACCCTTCCACACGGCTTCATCGGCGATACCGTCGACGGGCAGCCCGGTCATCGTCTCGTACTTCGCGACACGGGTACGAGTGGTTTCGCCGTAGATGCCGTCGAGCTTGATCGCGCGCTTGCGCAGTCGCAACGTCTTGTTCAGCGCCACCTGCAACGTGCGGACCATGTTGCCCTGGTCTTTCTCCTTCAGCGGAAGCCCGATGACGAAACTGAGAGGGGACGGCGTGAGAGGGAGCAGCCCTTGTGTGCGCATCGAGTCGAGTTGTGCCCGAAGAAACAACGCGAACTCGGTCTGTCCGGTCGCGGTGAGGTGCACGTTGTCGTCCTTCACGAACCAGCGCCATTCCTCGGTATCGGACGAGTAGGCATTCCAGTCGAGCACGGTGACGTTCGGATAGGCCACGGCCGCGTTGGCGAGCATCGTGTTCATGGTTCCGTAGTCGGCGGTCTGACGTCGCGTCGACATGTTGACGAAAACGATGCGTTGAACGCCACGGGCGGTGAGCGCCGCAACCACCTGGTCGATCTCGGTGGCGTACGACATCGACATGTCGTTGTAGCCGAGGGCGATCAGCGCGATCGCAGGGGTTTGTTCGGGCGTCAGGGCATTGATGATGGAGAGTCCGTCGGGCTGGCCGAGGCACGTTGCACCCACCATGCAGCGTCCTGATGCGACTTGAATGTTGGTTGTGGGGTACGCGGGGAGAACGATGCTCTCGAATTCGGTGCGGGTGCTCTCACTGACGCTGTCACCAATGAAGAGCATCGAACCGACGACGGGCGCGTCCGCGGCAGCGCCATAAACGGGCGTTGTCTCGTACCACGGTGCGCGCAGGCTGAATGCCGAACGGAATTCCCAACCGGTCAGGGTCTTCGTGGCTGCCGTGCCGTTGATCGCGACACTCGTTGCATAGCCGTTCCATTCGCCGCCGAGGCCGTCGTGGGTGGTGACCACCGAGACGAGCACGCCGATCTCGGGATACTTCTTCTCTATCGCGGCCTTCGAGATGACGTTCGACCAGCGAAGCTCCGCCGGGTCCGCGGCGACGTCGCCATCATCGACCCGCACCGGGAACGTTGTGCCGGCGGTGCGTCCACCGTTCGACGACGTGAACTCGGTGCGCACGACCTTGCCTTTCGCGTCGCGCATCACGAAACCGGAGGTATCGGTGATGGCGGCGTTGGTACGCAGGTCCTCGAGCACGGTCAGCTTGCCGCCGACCTTGTCGCGCAAAGCAGCACCGCCGTACACCTGGCAATCCTGTGTGTCGCACAACTTGGCGTATGAGTACCCGTTCGACGACAGCGCATAAGACCGAGCAGCAACCGACTGCGCACGGAGCGCGTTCATCCCCGCGCCGTTTGCGGAGTCACCCCATGAAGCGGGGGATTCGCGCGGAACAACTCCGCGCAGGTACTCGTCGACGCGCAGTGTGTTGACCGTGCGGTTCTCGCCATCGGTTCCGTTCACTGCCGCGACGACTCCGCGGTAGTAACGCACCGTTCCGCTCGGTTCGCAGACGCCGACCATGTCGTTCGGCACCACCGCGGCCGTGGGGTCGTCGCTGAGTGTGGTCGCGAAGGTCGCGGTCGTTGCAACATCGGCAACCAGCACGAACCCACTCTCTTCCGGTGTTTTCGCGGCAACGGGACACTTCGCAACCGTGCTGCCCCACACGCGGTATTGCGCGGTTGTTCCGCTGATCTCGCGAGCCACCAAGGCAGCCCACTTGCGGCCGGCCACGGGGTCGTTCGCGAGTGTCAGCGACGAATTGTCGGACACAACCGCGGTCTGGCGGCCATCGAGGGTCGTGAGGCGAACGGCGATCTTGCCGCCGGGGGAGAGGCCCGCGTCGGTTTCGGTCAACTGCGAGAGGGTCGTTCCGCCGTAATAGAAGTCGAGGATCTCCTGCCAGGTCTTGCCGAACTTCGTGGCCCACCCGAGTGCGCCGTATTGACTCATGCCACGACCATGCCCGAAGCCGCGACCGTTCACGAGAATCGCAACGGGTGTCTGGCCGGCCAGTGTCTCGGCGTGGACGGCCGGTGCGACGGGGGAGATGCTCGCGCCCGCGACAACGAGCGCGAGGATCAAGAGAATTCGCTTCATTGGTCCGCCTCTCACCGTACCCTCCTCAAGGGTTCTCGGCGCGCCACGGTGCATTCTTTAGCAAGATTCGCGCCGAAAAGCCGTCCGAAGTTGTTGGCCGATGCGATCTGACTCCTCGACGATCTGCCGAAACGAAAATCGCCACACTGTGTAGCCCAAAGATTGCAAGTAGCTGTCCCGTTGACGATCCATCTCGAAGCGCTCCCGCGACGACCCGTGGTATGCAAAGCCGTCACACTCGGCAATAACTCGTTGCTCCCGCCAAAGAAAGTCAACCCGATAGTGGTCGATCTGTGCTTGGAATTCGAACGCGGGCAGTTTGTTGACGAAACAGAGACTCAGCATTTTTGCCTCAAGGACACTCTCGGGTTGTTCTGTGTCAAGAGCCCACCTTTGAAGCAACGTCCGCATTGCAGAGATACCTGGTCGGCCTTGCCGCGAATGTGCAAATAAACCGCGCCACGCACCGACAATGGTCAATTCGCCGGTGACGAGAAAATGTTCGAGTACCCGCGATGTGAAGGGCGGCGCCCATGCGGCCGTGTCGAGCAACGTTCGGAACGGTCCAGTCACCGGGATGCTGCGGCGAAGCTGTCGCTCCAGGTCAGCGCCGTCGGTCGGTCGATGCAGCATCGCTCCGATGATGTTTCTGTGGCGCGGTCGCGTCGGGGTGACGACATGAATGGGAGTGAGTAGAGGGATCGAGGCGCCATGTAGCCACGCAGCGGTTGGTCCACCTGCCATGGCATCGTCGCCGCTTGCGATAACGGCTGCCGCGATTCGTTGGCCATCGGACCGTTCTGTCGAACGGACCACTGCGACACCTGGCTGAATAGTCATCAGTTGGCCGCGTTGCACCGCGCGACTCCATGTCGATGGTGTGATGTGATGTGGGACGATCAGTTTCTTCACGAGTAGTCCGTAATCATTGGTAAATGCGCTGAGGTGATCGAGTTTCATGCCCTCGTGTGTGCATGCGAGGCGAGTTTTCGGCGCAAATGCTTGCGAAAACTGCACGATGCCGCGCCGAGAACCCTTGTAGCGTTGGGGGGGTGAGTGAAAGCGTTCGGATTGGTCTCCT
>DAINNS010000074.1:0-7004 GCA_036735765.1 Ilumatobacteraceae bacterium
CCACGCTGTTCGAGCCGATGCCGACACGGTGCAGCGCCGACACCGCGTTCGGCGAGGCGTAGCGCACCTTCGCGTCATCGTCGATGACAAGAACACCGTCTCCGACGCGAGGCGAAATGCTGGAGTCGGCGACCCGGCCCGGAAATGGAAAGAGACCACTGCGGATCATCCCGGCGAAACGACCGAAGATTTCGAGATACGTGCGCTCGAGTTCCCCCGGCTGACGACCAGATCGCGTCGACCACTCGCGCGTGAGCACGGCGATCGGCCGGTCGCCGTGACGAACCGGGATGGCGAGCATTCGTGCAGCCGCATCGACACCATCGATCGAGATCTCGCCCTCTTCGATGTCGCCGCTGTCGAAGGAGGACTCGATGATGCGGCGCCGTTCGTCATCGGCGGTCGAGCCGACGAAGTCGGCGATGTACAGCGTCTGGCCCGTCGCGGCGCGCACGTGTGCCGCCAGCAGCCAATCGTCGGCCGTCGTCGGCAGGTACAGCAGAAGGTCGGCGAAGCAGAAGTCGGCGAGCATGCCCCACTCGGACACGAGGTTCTGGAGGTGGCCGACCGCCTCTTTGCCGAGGTCGGTGTGTTGACGCGCGAAGTCGCCGAGGGTGGCCATGGGAGAAGTCTGCCCGAGACCGGCACCCCGACTACGGCATCAGATTCCGGGCGAGGCCCCGCACCCCGGCGACGTCGTTCACGGGGGTCTGTGCCTCGGCGACACGGAGAACCGGACAGCCGTGGCGTGCAGCAAGTTCTCGACACAACGTGTCCTCGCGCTCGACGGTCGAGAGAATCTCGTCGACGGCGCCGGCCAAACCGCCATCGCCGGTCACGCCGGCAAGTGTCGCGGCCTCGCGCCTGGTTTCGTCGTCGATCGTCCGGTTCACCACGACGCCGCTCAAATGCAGGCCACGCCGCACGAGCTCGTCGGCGAGGAACCCCGCCTCGGCCGCCGGTGCGGGCTCGGCGGTCGTCACCACGAGGAAACGTGTCGATTCGTCACGCAAGAGGTTCTCGACGTCGCGGGCATGGGCGGTGAACGTCGGCTCCATCAAGCGGAAGAGTGCGAAGAACTCCGAGACGTCGGAGAGGAACCGCGATCCGAGCACGCGGTCCGCGATCGCAAAGAAAGGCCGCGATGTCACGGCGACGAGCCGGTTCGAGGCGGGCAGGGTGAGCCACCGCAGGAGGCGACTCGCGAAGAACTCGCGCATGCGTTCGGCTGCATCGATCACGCTGAGTGCGTTGCGTGACGGCGGGGTGTCGACGACGACGACGTCATAGAGCCCTGACCGCGTGACTTCCCACAGTCGCTCGACCGCGATGTAGTCGTGGCTGTTCACGAATCGTCCCGTGATGTTCCGGTACAGACCGTTCGCAAGGACACGATCCGCGACGGCCTCGCTCGGTGCGACACGTCGCACGAGCGCATCCCAGCCGAGTCGAGCATCGAGCATCGAGACGGAGAACGGCGCTCCCCCGCCGACGGTCACCACCTCGTTGCCCTCGGCGACGACCCCCATCGACGACGCGAGCCGTCGCGCCGGATCGATGGTGATGAGCAGTACGCGTTCACCCTCTGTTTCTGCATGTGCGGCAGCAAGCGCCGCGGAATAGGTCGTCTTGCCCACACCACCCGCGCCGGTGACGACGATGACCCGCGTCGTGGTCACAACTGCTCGCCGAATTCCTCGTCGAGCGTCCGGGCGACTGCGTCGACGACGTCGCGCGCGTCCGTTTGCGGCGCCCGGGCAACGAGCACGACCTCGGCCGAAGCCACGTCCTTCAGGCGCGCCACCTGCGTTGTCGCCACACGGTGGCGACCGTTGAGCGTCGCCGTGATGCGCGGAGCGATTGTTGCCCCATCGCGCGGTGGCGCCGGAGGCATGCGGTTCACGACGATCAACGGAACGTCGACCCGTGACTCGTCGCGGATGCGACCGGCGAGTTCGAGTGTCTCGTCGACCGGACTCTCTTCGGGCGTCGTCACGAGCACCGCGGACGTGACGTCGGCATCGGAGAGCATGTCGATCATCCAATCGGTCTGCTCGCGCAGCATGCCGACCTGTGCGAGCGAGCGGATGGTGCGCGGCGTCGCAAGTTGGCTCGCGATATGGCCCGAACTCTCCGCATCGACGACGACGACGTCGTAATGATTCGCACGGACCTCGTAACACACCTTGCCGATGGCGAGGATTTCCTTCACGCCCGGTGCTGCATCGGCGACGAAATCGAGCGTCTGCGCGAGAACACCGAGCCGCGAAACCAAAGGAACCCGAACGTAGAGGCGGATGTACTCGCGCAGTGCGTCTTCGGTGGAATACACCGAAGTCACGAGATTCGGATGCCCGACAGAGACGGGGCGCTTGCCGTCCATCGACACGAGAAGGGTCCGCTTTCCGCGTCGCGCGGCGAGCAACGCGATTGCAGCAGCGACGGTCGATTTTCCGACGCCTCCCTTGCCCGTGACGAAGAGCAGGCGACGGTCGGAAATGCGGTGCAGTTCTAGTCTCCGAAACCGATCTTGCGGGCGCTGTCGGGTGAACCGAACTCGACGTACGCGATCTTCCCACCCGGCAAAGCGACCTCGCGGCCCTTCTTGTCGGTCAGCCACAGCGTGTCGGTCGCACCGGACATCGCGGCGCCGACGGCAGTCTTCAGTTGCTCGCGGGTGGCATCGTCGTCGGCGACTTCGACGACGACCTCGCGTCCCACTTGGCTCATACCGATGCGAATTTCCATGGCGTCACCCTATAAGGCGCTGTCCGACGACGAGCAGTCGAGTCGTACGTATCAGGAGATCTTCAGTTCGGCGTTGAAGATCTTCTTCGGGCGCAGCGTCGTTGCCACTTCCGCCGCGAGCGCATGGAACGCTCGTCCCGCCTCGCTGTCGGGGTCGACCGCCGCGATCGGACGACCGTCGTCTCCCCCTTCGCGCAACGTCGGCACCAGCGGGATACGGGCCAGCAGCGGCACATCGAGTTCGTTCGCGAGTTCCTCGCCACCTCCCGAGCCGAAGATCTCGTAGCGCTTTCCGTCATCACCCGTGAACCACGACATGTTCTCGATGACGCCACGCACCGGCAGGTTCACCTTCGCCGCCATGGCCGCCGAAAGTCGCGCGACCTTCTGTGCGGCGGGCTGTGGTGTCGTGACGACGTACACCTCTCCGCGGGGGAGGTACTGACTGAGGCTGAGCGCGATGTCACCCGTACCGGGCGGCATGTCGACGAGGAGGAAGTCGGGGTCATCCCAGAACACATCGGTGAGGAATTGTTCGAGCGCCTTGTGCAGCATCGGCCCGCGCCAGATGACCGCCTGGCCGTCGGGCACGAAGTAGCCGATCGAGATGCAACGCACTCCGTACGACTCGGGTGGCACGAGCATCTGGTCGATCACGATCGGGTCGCGGTCGGCACCCAGCATCCGCGGAATCGAATAGCCGTAGATGTCGGCATCGACGATGCCGACCGAATGTCCGCGGGCGGCGAGCGCCACCGCGAGATTGGTGGTGACACTGCTCTTGCCGACGCCACCCTTGCCCGACGAGATGAGAAGTGGACGCGTCTTCGAGCCGGGCTGCGAGAACGGAATCATGCGGCCCTCGGCGTGGCCGTGGGCCTGCGTGCTACCGGCGGTCGATGCCGCGTCACCGTGCAGCATGCGTCGCACGTTCTCGCGCTCGGCATCGTTCATGACACCGAACTCGAGTTTCACCGAGGACACATCGGGATGCGTCGTCAATGCGGAGTTGACACGGTTCTGGATTTCGTTGCGCAGAGGGCAACCGGCGACCGTCAGCACGACGGTCAACGACACGTCGCCCTTGCGACCGACCACGACGTCTCGCACCATTCCGAGGTCGACGATCGAGCGGTGCAATTCGGGATCTTCGACGGGTCGCAGCAGATCGATGACGGTGTCGGTTGAAATTGCCATGGCGGACATCCTTGGGGGGTCGTCGTCGTTGGGGGTAACGCGCGAGCGGCACGTCTAATTTGCACTATCGCGGTAGGTACAATACCCCCGTGGCCAAAGAGACCAGCATGTCGTCCGGCGCATTCACCGCGACGGTGACCGCCATCACCTCGGCCTTCGGCGACCCCACGCGACGCGCGGTCTACCTCTTCGTGCGCGAAAACTCGACGGGTGACCTCAACACGGGCGTCACCGCCGCCCAAGTGGCCGAGAAATTCGATCTCCATCCCAACGTTGCTCGTCACCATCTCGACAAGTTGGCCGCGGGTGGCTACGTCGAAGCAAGCGTCGAAAAGCCCCACGGCGGCGGCGCGGGCCGGCCGTCAAAGCACTACCGCTCGATCGGTCCCTCACCTCTCGAGTCGCAGGTGCGCAGCGACGACCTCGTCCTCAGTCTCCTGGGAAAGGCTCTCGAGAATCTGCCGCGCGACCGCGCCGAAGCAATGGCCGAGGAAGTCGGTGCTCAGTACGGGCGTGCACTTGCCGCTGGACTCGTCGGCGACGACATTGCAAACGGCCAACGTTCACTGCGCACGGCGATGCAAGCCGTCGCCGACGCGTTGACGGCACACGGATTCGCCGCTCATGCCGACCAACGCAACAACCAGCTTCGCATCGTGAACAACCACTGCCCGTTCGGCGACGTCGCAATCGAACATCCCGTCATCTGCGCCGTCGACCGCGGCATGGTGAAGGGAATGCTCGGTGCCCTCTACGGCGACACCACCCCCGAGCTGCAGGCATCGCTCCCCCAGGGCGACACGTTCTGCGCAACGACGGTCTAGTCGCCCCAGAAGCGCTGTTCGCGAAACGGGTCGCCGTACATGTGGTAGCCGTTGCGCTCCCAGAATCCCGCGGCATCACCGACGCGAGCTTCGATTCCGCGCAACCACTTCGGCGACTTCCAGAAGTAGAGATGTGGCACGAGCAAACGCACCGGGCCACCGTGGATCGGCTCGATGGCCTCTCCTTCGTATTCCCACACGACGAGGGAGTCGTCGCGCAAGACATCGGCCAGCGGAAGATTCGCGGTGTATCCGTACTCGGCGTGACCGATGAAGTGAGTCGCCGATGAACGCAGGCCGGCACGATCGAAGAGATCGCGCACACGCACACCACGCCAGGTGGTGTCGAACTTCGACCACTTCGTGACGCAGTGGATGTCGGTCGTTATCTCGATGCTCGGCAACGAGGTGAGTTCCTCGAACGTCAGAGTGAAATCGTTGTCGACCTCGCCAAAAACCCGCATGTTCCACTCGCCCGGCGCGTACTCGGGAACGTCGCCGACGTGGAGAACGGGGAACCGATCGGTGAGGTACTGACCCGGCGGCAATCTGGACGGGTCGTAACCCGCCGCGACCACGTCGTCACGGTTGCGGTCGAAGAAACCCATGGGGCGATTCTCACCCAGCGGCTTCGACTTCGGCAACTACTGCGTCGACGAAACTCTTCACCTGTGCCGGCGGGTCGGCCGCCTGACATTTCGCGAGGGCGCTCTTTGCCGTCACGAGGTCGTTCGCGAATCGATAGCTGACGATCCCGAGGAAGCAGTGGGCATCTGGGTACGAATCGTCGAGCAGGGTCGCGCGACCGAGACCAACGATCGCAGTCTGCACGGCGGCATCAAGCACCGACTGTTCGGCATCCCGTGCGGTCAGTGCGAGCAACCACGACCTGTAGGTGAGCGCCTCGACGTTGTCGGGGTCGACCTTCAGGACCTCGCTGTAGATGTTGATCGCGGTGATCGGATCCGAGAAGTTCAACTGTCGCGCCTGCGCGAGTTTGTTTGCCGTGCTGTCGGCGATGCCGCCCGACGCGGTTTCACCGGGCAGCCGCTGGCCGCTCTGACGGGCAACGAAGACACCAAGTCCCGCCGCCACGGCTACAACCAACAACACTCCGACCAGGCGGCGCGGGACCCGACGCTTCGCCCCTCCTGGTTCAGCGGGTTCGGCGGAGCCGAGCGCATCGCCGTCGAGGCGCCGGATGATGTCGGCAGCGCGGGCCGTGTAACTGCTGCGCAACGCCTGGTAATCGGCGTCGTCGACGTCACCCACGACGCGCTCGCGTTCGAGATCGCGCAACGACGCCAACAAGAAGTCACGTTGTTCCTCGAGATTGCGACGCGTGAGTTCGTCCATGGGTTCGACCGTCACAAGCCGTCCGTCGGGTCGTCGTTGTCGCGCATCGCGGCGGCAACGATGTCGGCGTCGTCGGGGTTCGCACGCACGGCACCTTCGCGTTGCCACCTGCGGAACGCGACGACGAGGCCACCGAATCCGCACACGAGCGCGACGACCGGCAGGACCCAGACCAACGAGTCGACTCCTTCAGCGCGGGGCAACAAGAGGCTGCCGGGAAAGCGCGACTCGATGTAGGCGACGATGTCGTCGTCGGCACGCTGACCTGCGGCCACCTGGCGGGCGATTTCGTTGCGGATCGACTCTGCCGCCGACGCACGACTGACGTAGATGCTCTCCCCGTTGCAGGTCGGACACGCGAGACGCTGTGAAATCGCGTCGATGCGCTCTTCTTGTGTCGACGGGCCCGATGACCGCGTCGCGCCGAAGGCAAGCAACACGACCGCCAGCAGGGTCATTGCGGCCCAAGAGAGTCTCCCCTTCAACCGACTCATGACCCGGTCCCGTTCAACATCTCGCGCATCGAAGCGATTCGGCTCGCCAACAACGACGCCGTCACCTCACCCGCGACGCGCATTCTCACGAAGCCCGTGGGGTCGATGACCCATGTTTCGGGAACCTTCGCGACACCGAAGGCCACCGCGATCGCACCATCGGGATCGCGGACCTTGTCCCAGTCACCACCCTTTTCTTCGAAGAATGCCGACACGGCTTCGTCGGTGTCGTCGTTCACGACGGTGAACAACTCGGCACCATCTGCGAGGCCCGCTTGATCCTCGGCAAAGGCAACGAGTTCGGGATGCTCGTTGCGACACGGCACGCACGTCGAGTTGAAGAAGTTGAGCACCACCCACGAACCCTTGCGTCGCGAGAGGTCGA
>DAINNS010000075.1:0-3863 GCA_036735765.1 Ilumatobacteraceae bacterium
GTATGAGCGTGCCCGACGTCAGCGGTGCCGCAATCGCCAACCTCGAGATCGAGACGCTTCAGCACAAGTTCCCCACCTTCCACGGTGACACCATCCATGCCGAGACCCGAGTTCTCGACGTCAGCGAGTCGAAGTCGAAGCCCGATCGCGGCATCGTCACGGTTGAAACAAAGGGCTTCAACCAGGACGGCAAGGAAGTCTGCTACTTCCGCCGTCGCGTGATGGTGTGGAAGCGGGCCAATGCGCCCGAGCGCAAGCGTCCGTACGACGTCAACTCTGCTTGGGACGCCTAGGCCCCGTCACCGACGAACTGCTCGCGTGGGGCGTGCCCCGCATGCGCGAGTTCCCCTGGCGTGCGACGCGTGATCCATGGCATGTCCTCATTTCCGAGGTGATGCTGCAGCAGACCAATGTCGGTCGGGTGCAGCCACGATTCGATCGCTTCGTCGCGCTTGCGCCGACTCCGGTTGCGTGTGCGTCCGTGTCCCTTGCGGATCTCTTGGTCGAGTGGCAGGGCATGGGCTACCCACGGCGTTGTCGCAACATCCAGGAGGCCGCCCGCGCGATCGTCCAGCGCCACGCGGGAGAAGTGCCGCGCGACCTCGCGGCGCTGATGGCATTGCCCGGCGTCGGTCCCTACACGGCGCGTGCGATTCTCGCCTTCGCGTTCGGTGACGACGTCGCCGTCGTCGACACGAACGTGGCGCGTGTGATTGCGCGCCTGCATGGCAGGGCTCTGAAGCCCCGTGAAACCCAAGACCTCGCCGACGGTTTGTTGCCGCGGGGCATGGCCCGTGACTGGAACCAGGTGATCATGGACTTCGGAGCGACGGTGTGCACCGCGCGTAATCCCTCGTGTGCGACCTGCCCCGTGTCGAATCGATGCGTATGGCGGGGCGTCGGCAACGATCCGGCTCGCACGACGGCGTTCACCAGCCGTCCGCAGGGGCGTTTCGAGGGTTCCGACCGGCAGGCGCGTGGGCGCCTGATGAAGAGACTGACCGAGGGGAGCGTTGCGCATCGTGATGTCGCGGTCGTGATGCAGATTGCCGACATCGAGCGCGCCGAGCGACTGGTTGCATCGCTCGTCGACGATGGTCTCGTCGAATGCGTCGACGGGCGTTACAGGCTCAATTCGTCGAGCAAATAGCGGCGAGAATTTCGGGGAAGGCAGCGTCTGCGATCGCGACCATCTCGGCGTCGGTGCGGTCTTGAATCGGATGCCCGACGAAGACGCGGGCGACATCGGGGAAGCCGATCGCTTCGGACTGCGAGATTGCGGCCGTGACGAACTCACTCGAGGCGACGAACATCGACGGCACGCCGCGAAGTTCCAGATCTGCGATGTCGTGCACACTGCACGACGTGCAGCTGCCTCAATCGGCGAGGGCCTCGATCACGAGGTTGCACTGCGAGGCAATCTCGTGGCGCAGGTCGGCGGGTGCCGGTTTGGTGAAGGTCGGCTTCGCGTAGCGCAACACACGGGCGCCACGTTCGGCGAGCAATTGTTCGATGCGATCGAGGAAGACGTCACCGCGCGGCTTGCGGATGTCGAGGAGACCGATCGTCATGCCATCGATCGACGAGGGACGTGACAGCAACTCGCGCCGAGCGGGTTTCGACTCGCTGGTCGGGTCGAGGATGGTCAGTCGAGCCGTCGTCACGTCGTACATCCTTCCACGAAATCAGTTCTTCACCGCGACGGTGACGGGCTGGCTGCCCATTTCGCCGTTGGCCCAGCCCGCGATGATCGAAGAGAACAGTCCGGCGCCGCCGCCGGCGTGCGCAAGCAGGATCCCGTCGGGCCGGAACTTCGGCACGGTGCGGTCGCGGAAACGGTCGGGCAGGCCCTCGGCCATGCCATCGACACCGCGCAGGATCGTGTTCGAGTCGATCTGCAGTCGTGACTGAAGCTCGGCGAGCACTTGCTCGCGTCCCCAGCCGGCATCCGCGTAGATGCGCGAGTGGTCGGGGCTCACGACGAGCATCACGTCGAACGCCATCACCGACTTCGGATGCATCACGCTGCGCAGGCAGGCGGCGAACGAGTTGGTGAGTTCCTCGGGTGTCCGCGCCAATTGGTCGACGGCGCAACGCGGTCCTTCGCCCGCGAACACCGTGACGGCATCGGTTCCCGCGGGGACTCCACGTTCGCCGGCGAGCGTTCCGAAAGGTGATCCGGCTTCGTCCTCCGCGAAACAGAAACTGAGCTTTCCCGGATTGCCGTGGGTCGCACGGTCGACTTCGCCGGGTCGACCACCACCGACGTTTCGGATGGTCAGCTGTACAGCGCGCCCGATCGTCATGTTCGCGCGGTTGCCCTGTCCGAAGACGTTGATCCCGCTGTTCATCCCGATCTTCTTTGCGCCCGGTCCGTTGCACACGATGACGGGCCCGACCGGCATCGTGGTGGCGAGCACGCCATGCATGTTGAATTTGTCGTTGCACACCGCCTCGAGTGCGGCGATCACCCACGGCATGTACTCGGGGAGGCACCCGGCCATCACCGCGTTGATGGCGATCTTCTCGACGGTCAACGCGACGAGATCGGGCGGGGCGATGGCGACGACTTCGTCGGGTTTGCGCGTCGTGCCGGTGAGCATGCGCAGCACGCGTTCGGGTGTCGGCGGAATGACGGGCAGGCCTTCGGTCCAGCCGCGGTTGAACATCGACTCGAACTCGTCCTCTGCCGAAGCCATCTCGATCTGCCGTGCCGTGAGCACCGAACCCGTGAAGCGTGCGCGCAACTTGTCGACCAGATCGGGATCGACGCTGAGCGAACCGCATCCCGGACGCATGACCGGCAGGTCCTCGCCGATGTTCGAAACGCCCGAGATGTCTCGCCACGCATCACGGCTCCATCCGACGGTTCGGGCCACCTCCGCGCCGTTCGCGATGCGGATGAGGGTCGGCACGGTCTCTATCTCGTGGTGCCAAGACACCGAGAGGTCGTGGTCGTGGAGGTGCGGAACCGACTCGGGAAACGACGCGTCGTCCTGCGTGAAGACCGTGAGTTCGGTCGAACGTGCAATTTCGGCGAGTACAGGCTCGGTCATGACGCACGTTGCGCACTCACGTTTGACGACGGCGACAAGGCCGTCGGGGAGAATCGGCTTGTTCACGAGATCCATTCCAGTACGTGTCGGCCGACGACGTCGGGTTGTTCAAGTTGAAGGAAGTGTCCGGCGCCCTCGACGTATCGAACATCGACGTTCGAAGGTGCCATCGTCGAGGCGAATTCGGCGACGTCGCGACCGATGCATCCGTCGTTCGCTCCGTGCAGGTAGAGAAGCGGCTGGGTCGGTATCTCAGAGCCCATCCGTGTCTGCAGGTCGGCGAGCGAGGGGTCTTTCTTTCCGTCGCCGAGTGTTGCCCGGTAGTAACCGAGCGCCGCGGCGAGATTCTTCGGGTCGCGGATCGCATTCTTCGTCGCGGCGACCGCTTCGCCACCCGCGAAACCGGGGGACCAGTCGTTCCACAACATGTCGATGTAGGCGAGATCGTTCGCCGCGACGATCATTTCGGCGAGGGGATGTTGGAAGAAGAACATGTACCAACTGCGTTTCAGCTGTTCCAGGTTCCCGACGAGGGCCGCACCCATTGCCGGGCCGGGCGGCACCGCCATGCCAACGACGCGGCGCCAGCGTTCGGGTGCGAGGAGGGCAGCGCCGTACGTTGCCGGGGCACCCCAGTCGTGTCCGATGATGACCGCATCGGCGTCGCCTCCGAGTGCCTCGTGGAGCGCAACGGCATCGGCAGCGAGGGCGGCGCTGAGGTGATGGAGGTCGGCGGCGCCGAGCTGACCATCTACGACAACCTCGACGCGAGGACGGGCGAGCGCTGCTGGGGCGACCTCTGCCGCG
>DAINNS010000075.1:3873-6992 GCA_036735765.1 Ilumatobacteraceae bacterium
GGTAGCAGCCGTCCGACGGAACCGCCGACGGCGCGTAGCCGCGCATGAAGGGTGCCACCGCGCGACGGCCGGCTCGTGCGAGTTGGTTCAAGAGGGGCAACCACGAGTGGGGCGAATCGGGGAATCCGTGGAGGAGCAGGGCAAGTGGCCCTTCGCCGACGGTGAGACAGTGGAACTCAACGCCGCGGGCATCGACACGGATCGAGGATGGCGACGTCTCGGACATGAACCGAAAACTAGCCGCTGCGACGAACGTCACGTTTCCCGAGCATTTACTCGTCGCGACCGCGGGCGTACCTTTCGGAGGCGATGGGGGAATCTTCGACGACCGTTCGTGACGCCGCGTTCAGCGTCACCTTTCACGGAGTTCGTGGTTCGACGCCCTGCCACGGGCACGACATCGTTCGGTACGGCGGCAACACGTCGTGCGTTTCGGTCTTGTCGCCCGGCAGTCAACCGATTCTCTTCGATCTCGGGACCGGTCTGCGGTACTTCGGTCGTGAATGCCTCACGCGTGACACGGGTTTCGTCGGCACGTGTCTGCTGACCCACTCGCACTTCGATCACACGCAGGGACTTCCGTTCTTCGCGCCGTTGTTGAGTCCGGACACCGTGCTTCGTGTGCATGGTCCGCGACAAGACGACGGCATGAGCGTGAAGGAGATGTTCGACAAGCTCGTGAGTCCACCGTTGTTTCCCGTCGGACTTGACCGCATCCCCGGAAAGATTGACTTCGTAGACGGGACGGAAGGCGAGTTTTTCGTCGACCGCGTCAAGGTGCGCGCGCGCCTCATTCCACACGTCGGCCCGACGTTCGGATACCGCCTCGATGTCGACGGACGTTCGATCGCGTACCTTCCCGATCATCAGCAGCCGAAGGACGGTTCTCACGCGATCAGCGACGCCGCGCGAGATCTCGTCGACGGCGTCGATCTATTGATCCACGATTCCCAGTACACCCCCGAAGAGTTCGAGCGAAAGGCCGACTGGGGTCACTGCACGGCCGAATACGCGGTGTGGGTGGCGACGACCCACGGGGTCAAGAACCTCGCCCTCTTTCACCACGATCCTTCGCGTTCCGATGATGCGCTCGATGCGCGTCTGGCGTGTCTGCGTGGCGTCGGCGCGGCGGCCGGCTGCAACGTCTTCGCCGCTTGCGAAGGTCAGACGGTTCTCGTCTGACCCGTGGGTAACGGCAGTCGGTTCTCGTCTAGTTTGTCGTCGTGAGCGACTTCGATTCGCAACGTTTCCGGCAGGTGTTGGGCAAGGTGCCGACGAGTGTCGTCGTGGTGACCGGCTTCGACGACGCGGGTGCACCGCAGGGCATCACCATCGGTTCGTTCGTCTCCGTGTCGCTCGACCCGCCCCTCGTGGGATTCTTGCCGGGAACGTCGTCGCGCACCTGGGCCGGCATCGCTGCAACCAAGCGATTCACGGTGAACGTACTCTCGGCACGTCAAGACGAATTGTGCTGGCGATTCGCCAAGGAATCGGACGATCGTTTCGCGGGCATCGACTGGGCTCCTTCCGTCAACGGTTGCCCCAAACTCGCAGGATCGATCGTCGTGATCGATTGCGATCTCGAATCGAATGGTGTTCACGGTGACCACCACTTCGCCGTCGGCAGGGTGACTCACCTCGACGACTCGGGCAGTGGGGATGCGATGGCGTTCTACCGCGGCAAGGTCGTGGCCGTCACTCCTGCGGAATGAACGAGCCAGCCGTCGTTGCCGCATTCATCCTCGGCCTCGTGTTCGAATGGTCGGGTGTGGCCAAAGTTGCGAGTCGGCGAGCGTGGCAGGTCGAGGGCACACCGTTTGCCACGGGCCATGCTCCCGTCGATCGCCTGATTCGACTCGTGCTGCCGTGGTGCGAAGTCGTCCTCGGTGCTCTGCTGATGTTCGGCGTCGCGCTGCGATTCGCGGGTCTGGCGGCAGGACTCTTGCTGATCGGCTTCACCGTCGCACTGGTGCGGGTGTTGTCGTCGGGTCAGCGGCCGACCTGCATGTGTTTCGGTGCGTCACGCGCGAAACCGGTGTCGTGGCTGAGTGTGGTTCGGAACGCCGTACTGTTCGCTCTTGCCGTCACGACAGTTGTCGGAGCATGAACACCATGTTGTGCGCTTCGTCGCGCCAGTGCTCGTAACGACCCGAAGGCCCGCCGTGGCCGGCGCCCATTTCGCAACGGAAGAAAACCGTCGGGGGTGAAGGCAAAGCACGCAGCTTGGCGACCCACTTCGCAGGCTCGTGGTAGCCGACGCGAGGGTCGTTCAATCCCGCAGTCGCGTAGATGGGTGGGTAGTCGCGGGGCGCAACATTGTCGTACGGCGAATACGACAGCATGTACGAAGCCCACGGCTCGTGTCGTGGGTCGCCCCATTCCTCCCACTCGGTGACGGTGAGGGGAAGTGTCGGGTCGCTCATCGTCGAGACGACATCGACGAAGGGAACCGCCGCTACTGCGGCGCCGAACGATTCGGGGGAGAGGTTCAGGCACGCTCCGACCAGAAGGCCGCCGGCACTGCCGCCGTACAGGGCGGTGCGGCGTCTTCCGATGAGCCCGAGGGATTCGAGGTGACGTGCGCACGCAATGGTGTCGGTGAACGTGTTGCGCTTCTTCAGCAACCTTCCGTCGAGATACCACCGACGGCCCATCTCGCCACCACCTCGTGGGTGGGCGATCGCCCACACCCAACCACGGTCGAGCATCGAGAAACGTGCAACGGAGAACCGAGGGGCAATCGAGACTTCGTAGCTGCCGTACGCGTACAGCACTCCCGGTGCGGTCCCGTCGGTCGCCGTGTCGTTGCGAACGACCACATCGACGGGAATGCGAACGCCATCGTCGGCCACGGCCCATTCGCGAAATGACCTGTACTGCGCGAGATCGACATTGGGCGTGCCAACGCGCTTCAGCGTCGTCACCACACCTTCGGCAACGTCGTATTCGGCGATCGTCGGCGGCGTGAGCATCGATTGGTAAGCGAACCGAACGGTTGTTGCCGACCACTCGGGGTTTGCCTCGAGGTCGACGTCGTGTGGTTCGTCGATGACGGGAATCGTCACCTCGCTTCCGTCTCGCCGCAGTAGTCGCAGGCGTGGTTGGGCGTTCTCCCATTC
>DAINNS010000076.1:0-6330 GCA_036735765.1 Ilumatobacteraceae bacterium
GTCGGACAACGTCTGGATCGGCGCGATGGTGATGGAATCACCCGTGTGCACCCCCATCGCATCGAGATTCTCGATCGAGCAGATGATGACGCAATTGTCGGCGCGGTCGCGCATCACCTCGAGTTCGTACTCCTTCCACCCGACGATCGACGACTCGATGAGGATCTCGCTGATCGGACTGGCGGCGAGTCCGTTGGCTGCGACGTGTTCGAACTCTTCCTTCGTGTTCGCGATACCGGTTCCGCGCCCACCGAGGATGTACGCGGGTCGGATGATGACGGGCAGGCCGATTTCGTCGGCAACGCGACGCGCCTCGACCATGTCGTGGGCGATTCCGCTGCGCGGCACCGAGAGACCGATCTCGATCATCGCCTCTTTGAAACGCTCGCGGTTCTCGGCCGTTTCGATCGCCTCGGCATTCGCGCCGATCAGTTCGGGGGTTCCGGGAACGCCCACTTTGCCGCGACGAAAGAGTTCCATTGCGAGATTGAGTCCCGTCTGGCCACCGAGCGTCGGCAGCACCGCATCCGGGCGTTCACGTTCGATGATGCCCTCGAGAACCTCGGGGGTCAACGGTTCGATGTACGTGCGGTCGGCGAAGTCGGGGTCGGTCATGATCGTCGCCGGGTTCGAGTTGGCGAGGATGACGCGATAACCCTCGTCCTTCAGGACGCGACAAGCCTGCGTCCCCGAATAGTCGAACTCGCACGCCTGGCCGATAACGATCGGACCCGATCCGATGATGAGGATGCTGGAGAGGTCGTTGCGGCGTGGCATCAGCGTGCATCCATCATTTCGGCGAAGCGGGCAAAGAGGTAACGACTGTCGTGAGGACCCGGACCCGCCTCGGGGTGGTACTGAACGCTGAACGCACGCGCACCTTTGACGCGCATGCCTTCGTTCGTTTCGTCATTGAGGTTGATGTGGGTCACCTCGACCAGGTCGTCGATGGCCGAGGTGTCGACACAGAAGTTGTGGTTCTGACTGGTGATCTCGACCGCACCGGTGGCGAGGTTCCGTACCGGATGGTTCGCACCGTGATGGCCGAACGGCAACTTGTAGGTGCGCGCACCCATCGCGCGACTGAGCAACTGATGGCCGAGGCAGATGCCGAACAACGGCACCCCGGCGTCGATGATGCGACGAATGTTGGCGGGTGCATCGTCGACCATCTCCGGATCACCGGGACCGTTGCTGAGGAAAACACCGCTCGGGTTCATGGCGAGAACCTCGTCGGCGGTGGTCGACGCGGGAACGACGCGCACGGTTGCGATCTCCGACAGGCACGTGAGGATCGTCGACTTGATGCCGAAGTCGTAGGCGACGACGTCGAACCGACCCGAGCCGGTTTGGTACGCCTTGTCGGTGGTGACTGTGCCGACGAGGTCGACTCCCGACGTACCAGATTCCCCATTTGCGCGGTCTCGCAAGACCGATACGTCGGCCGTGCCGAACGCGCCCGCCATCGCACCCGTGTCGCGAAGGACGCGGGTGAGACGACGCGTGTCGACGCCGGCAATACCCGGCACACCCCAAAGTTCGAGACTCGCGCCGAGGGATCCCTCGGCTCGCCAGTTGCTGTGACGACGCGCGAGTTCCCGCACGACGATTCCGCGGGCGAACGGTCGTCTCGACTCGTTGTCGAGGTGCGTCACGCCGTAGTTGCCGATGTGGGGCTGCGTGAACGTGATGATCTGACCGGCATACGACGGGTCGGTGACGATTTCTTGATAGCCCGTGATCGCCGTGTTGAACACGACCTCACCGGCCGCGACACCGTCGGCCGGGATCGCACCGATGATCTCGCCCTCGAAGACCTCGCCGTTTGCGAGGACCAATGCACCTTCGGTGATGTCGCTCATCGCGTGGCCCCCTCTGCGACGACCACTTCCCCGCGGTGCACCACATGCCGCACGCGCCCGACCAGGTCGACGTCGAAGTAGGGGCTGTTCGTGCTTTTGCTGACGATCGACTCGGGCGTCTGGCGCCACGTGCCGTCGGTGGAGAAGACGACGAGGTTGGCCGGCGACCCGGCGGCGACGTCGCGTCCGTGGGTTGCCTCGAGCCCGGCGATCGCGGCGGGAGCCCACGACATCGCCTCGACGATGCGCCTGGGCGAGCAACCGGAATGTGACAGGGCCACACCGAGTGCCGTCTGCAGACCGAGCATTCCGGGCGGCGCGGAGGAAAGGTCTTGGTCCTTCAGGTGGGCGGCGTGAGGTGCATGGTCGGTTGCAATGGCATCGATCGTGCCATCGGCGAGCCCGGCTCGCAGGGCTTCGACGTCTTCCATGGTGCGCAAGGGCGGATTGACCTTGTAGAGCGTGCTGAACGTCGAGAGTTTCTCGTCGGTGAGGCTGATGTGGTGCGGGGTCACCTCTGCCGTGATGGGCAACCCGTCGTTCTTCGCCTGACGCACGATTTCCACACTACGTGCGGTCGAAAGATGCAGAAAATGCATTGAGGCACCGGTCTCGCGAACCAGTTCGATGTCGCGCTGCAACATGAGAACCTCTGCAATCGCGGGCCAGCCCGGCAGGCCGAGACGCGACGAACAGCACCCCTCGTGCATGACCGCGCCATCGGTGAGGCGGGACACCTCGCAGTGCTGCGCCAGAGTGATTCCGAGCTCGCGGGCATACTCGAGCGCACGCCGCATGATCAGCGGATCCTGCACTCCGTTGCCGTCGTCGGTGAAGAGCCGAACTCCCGCCGCAGCCATCGAATGAAAGGGCGCCAACTGGGTTCCGTTGCGCCCGACGGTGATGCAACCTGACGGCGCGACGGTGACCAGGCCGGCGCGCTCGCCCTGCAGACGCACGAATTCGACAACCGCGACGTTGTCCTGCGCGGGGTCGGTGTTCGGCATGGCGACGCAGGCGCCGTAGCCACCGAGAGCCGCCGCTCGTGACGCGGTGGCGATGGTCTCCGACTCTTCCCTGCCGGGCTCACGCATGTGGGTGTGCAGGTCGACGAACGACGACGTCACGATGCAGTCGTCTGCAGCGAGTCGTCGCGGCCCACCCGACGAAGCACCCGGCAACGTCGCGTCGAGGCCGGGTTCGACACGCTCGACGACGCCCGCCGAGAGCAACACGTCGGCACGAATCTCGCCGGCACGGTTCAACACCGTTCCCCCCGTGATCAGAACCTGCTCGTTGTCACTGGCCATCGATTGCCTCCGATCCGGCGCCGAAAAGTGTGAAGAGAACCGACATACGAACGGCGATTCCGTTCGTCACCTGCCGGGTGATGAGATTCGTGACGCCGCGGTCGGCGAGGGTGTCGAGGTCGACGGCAACCTCGATGCCGTGGTTCATCGGCCCGGGGTGCATGAGGACGCTCCCCTTCTTCATCCGTGCGAGGCGTGCCTCTGTGAGACCAAAGTGAGCCGAGTATTCACCGGGTGACGAGATGAACGCGTTGTCCATTCGCTCGCGCTGCATTCGCAACAAGTACAAGACGTCGATGTCGCCGATGAGGTCGTCGAGATTGTGGCTCACTTCGACCGGCCAACCCGCCGGTACGGTCGGAGCGCCGACGAACGCCGCGGGTAACAACGAGGCCGGTGCGACGAGCGTGACAGAGGCTCCGAGCACGTGCAGCGCGCGAACGGTGCTGCGCGCGACGCGGCTGTGCCGGATGTCGCCCACCATCGCGACCCTGATCCCCGAGAGGTCGTTGCCACGACCGAGGGAACGCGAGAGCGTGAACGCATCGAGAAGACCCTGCGTGGGGTGCTGGTGCGCACCGTCACCCGCATTGACGACGCGCGCATCACACCATCTCGTGATCGACAGCGGAAGTCCGGCGGTTTTGTGGCGCACCACGAACACGTCGACGCCCATCGCAGCGAGGGTGTCGACGGTGTCACGCAGACTCTCACCCTTGTTCACGCTCGACGAAGACGCGGTGAACGTGAGCGTCTCGGCCGACAAGCGCTTGGCCGCAGTCTCGAACGACAGTCGCGTCCGCGTGCTGTCCTCGAAAAAGAGACTGCAGACGGTCTTCGTTCGCAACGCCGGAACCTTTGGTTGGGGACGACCGAGCACCTCGACCATGTGGTCGGCCGTCGAGAGCAGTCCGGCGATGTCTGCTGCATCGAGGTCGTCGAGAGAGATGAGGTGCCTCATGCGCGCGATCCCGCACTCACGAAGACACCTTCGGGTGTCGCCGACACTTGATCAAGAGCACTGGTCGGCAAGTTCTTGCCGACGAAATCGGGACGAATGGGGAGTTCCCGGTGACCACGGTCGACGAGGACCGCGAGTCGCACCGCCTTCGGGCGCCCGTACTCGATCAGAGCGTCGAGGGCGGCACGAACGGTTCGGCCCGTGTAGAGCACGTCGTCGACGAGCACGACCTCGACCCCGTCAAGAGAACACGGCACGTGCGAAACGCTGGCGGGAAGCGTCGGCCGAAGCGCGAGGTCGTCGCGGTACATGCTGACATCGAGCGACCCGCACTCGACCCGGGCATCGCCGTCGATGTTGCGGAGCTCGTCGCGAAGAGCTTCGGCGATCCACACGCCTCCACGGGCCAGACCCATCACAACGAACGGTTCACGACCGCCACCGGCAACGTTCTCGAGGATCTCGTGGGCAATGCGCTTGATCGCGCGCCTCACCTGATCAGCGGGCAGCACGCATGCTGCTTCGTTGTTGCTTGCCATGTGTCCTTCCGTTCGGGCCTCACGGGACCCGTTTGACGGTCGTGTGTTTGCAAGAAATCTAGCAGTCAGCGCACCTCGGGCACCAATGCCGCAAGGACGCCGTTGACGAAGCGGCCGGAATCCTCGGTGGAATAGCGTTTGGCAAGTTCGACTGCCTCGTTCAAGACGACCGCAGTCGGCGTGTCGGGACGTTCGGCCAATTCGTGGAGCGCGAGGCGCAGGATCGCCCTGTCGATCATCGGCATCCGTTCGAGTCGCCAGCCCCTCGCCTTCGAGGCAATGAGCGCGTCGTAGCGGGGCGTGCCGGATTCGACCCCCACCGCGAGATCGACCGCCAGCGCAGGTGGCGCCACGACCTCCGAGGCGACCACGTCGGAGACGGTCGATGCACGCGACTCTGCTTCGTACAACAAGACGAGAGCACGTTCACGTGCCTCGGCGGCTTCGAGCGTCGACATCTAGACGCGAGTGATGTAGTCGCCGCTACGGGTGTCGACCTTCACGCGGTCGCCGATGTTGATGAACAGCGGCACCTGGATGACCTTGCCGGTTTGCAGCGTGGCCGGCTTGCGGGCACCCGAAACGCGATCACCCTGGATGCCCGGCTCGGTTTCGGTGACTTCGAGCTCGACGCTCGCGGGAATTTCCACGCCGACGATGTCGCCGTTGTAGATCGCCATGATCACCATCGCCGATTCGACGAGGTAGTCGGCGGTCTCCCCGAGGGCAACCGGTGCCACGTTCATCTGGTCGTACGACTCGGTGTCCATGAAGACGAAGTCGTCGCCGTCCTTGTACAGGTACTGCATGTCGCGCTTGTCGAGGATGGCCTGTTCGACCTTGATGCCCGCGTTGAAGGTCTTCTCGAGCAGGTTGCCGTTGCGCAGGTTGCGCAACTTGGTGCGCACGAATGCACCGCCCTTGCCCGGCTTCACGTGCTGGAACTCGACGACGGTGAAGAGTCCGTTGTCGAGTTCGAGGGTCATTCCGTTCTTGAAGTCGTTGGTGGAGATGGCGGGCATGTGGGTTCCTTCGGGCTGTTGCTGAGTACGAGATGACCCGAGTCGGTGACGAGAAGTAGTTCCTCGACGCGGGCGCCTCCGAGACCCACACGATACGCCCCGGGCTCGACGGTCACCACGTCGCCCGGCCGCAGAACGTCGCGCGACCGCGCATTCACCCACGGTGCCTCGTGGATGAGAAGCCCCACTCCGTGGCCGACGCCGTGGGTGAGTTCGCCCTCGAGCCCGGCAGCAGCGAGCACCCGACGACAGGCCGAATCCACCTCGCACGCCACGACACCCGGCGCGACAGCCGCGACTCCCGCTTCGCATGCGGCCCGCACGATTCCGTGGCGCTCGATCATCTGACCGGCACCCGGTCCGTCGACGACGAAGGTGCGCGTCATGTCGGAGTGGTAGCCGTCGACGAGCGCCCCGAAATCGACGACGACGGCCTCACCGGCGGCGATGCGCCGGGACGTCGGATGGTGATGTGGCAGTGCGGCATTGTCACCCGTTGCGACGATCGTGGCGAAACTCACGTCGTCGGCACCGTGGCGTCGCATCGCAGCCTCGAGCGCATCGCGCACTTCGACCTCGGTGGCGCCGGGAGACACCCGCGGAGCGACCTCGGCGAGTGCGTCATCGGCAATGAGT
>DAINNS010000076.1:6340-6946 GCA_036735765.1 Ilumatobacteraceae bacterium
ATCCCCGCCGGGCGGCTCATGGAGGGCGAGACCCAGAAGCTGCTGCGCATGGAGACCGAGCTCGGCGAGCGCGTCATCGGCAATGCGTGCCGCACGCGCGATTCGGTCGACCTCGGCCGGCGACTTCACGCGACGGAGATCGCCCAACATCGGTGTCGCATCGACGACACGTTCACGCAACAGGCGAACTCCGACGGTGTCGCACGCAGTGACCAGCCCCTCGTAGTCGGCAAGGGTGATCGCATCGGTTTCGAGCGCCCACGTCGCACGCGGTCCGCCGATCGAAGCCATGTGCGTCGCGATGGCCGAGCGCATGTCGGCTTGCGACCGTCGTTCGACGACGAGAACGTCGGCCCTCGCCGACCCCGTTTCACGGGTTGCCTGTTCGACGTACCGGCCGTCGGTGACGAGAACCATTGGCGAATCGATCTCGGCGCCGACGATCAGTGTTCCGGCGCTACCCGTGAAGCCCGTCAACCATCGAACATTGACCCGCGAAGTGACCACGGCGCCGTGCGCACCGACCTCGGCAAGGCACGACGCAAGAGCCCGCGACCGCGAATCCACGTGCAGAGCCGGCAGCACCGCGTCTCGCTTCAGTTGACC
>DAINNS010000077.1:0-6938 GCA_036735765.1 Ilumatobacteraceae bacterium
TCGAGGAGGCCATTCACGACCTCGAAGCCCTCGGCATCGATGTTCCGTCGGATCTCGAGGCGCAGCACTCCGTCAGGGTACAGCCGCCGTGTCGGGTGCTGGGTAGTGTCGCCGCACATGGGCAAACCTCGGTCGGCAGCGTCACGTGCGAAGGTCGTCGCAGAACGCCTCGCCGTCGAGTTTCCCGAGGCCCGTTGCGAACTCGATCACCGCAACGCCTTCGAACTGCTCGCCGCCACGATCCTTTCGGCACAGTGCACCGATGCCCGCGTGAACATGGGGACGCCCGCGTTGTTCGCGGAGTTTCCGACGGCCGATGACCTTGCTCACGCCGACGTGTCTCGCGTCGAGGAACTCGTGCGTTCGACCGGTTTCTATGCATCGAAAGCAAAGAACCTCATCGGAATGGCGCGAGCCTTGATCGAACGCTTCGAGGGTGAAGTGCCGCGCGACCTCGACGACCTGGTCACACTGCCCGGCGTCGGACGCAAGACGGGCAACGTGGTGCGAAGTGTCGTCTTCGATCTTCCGGGTCTTCCTGTCGACACGCATGTGGGCCGCCTGTCGCGGAGGTTGGGTCTCACAACGCAGGAAGACCCCGTGAAGGTCGAGCTGGAGTTGAACAAGTTCCTCCCGCCCGAAGAATGGGGTCGATTCAGTCTGCGGCTCATTCTCCACGGTCGTCGAACCTGCGACGCGCGCAAGCCGAAGTGTCGCGACTGCGTTCTCCTCGACATCTGTCCGTCGGGCAATCCCTGAGACCCGCGATCTGGGAGACTGATCCACATGGCGGCTTCGAAGGGTGCAAAACCGAACGGCACTCCACGCAACGAGACCCTGATGGCGCTGCGCAACGAGCTCGAGGCTTTCGGCGAGGCCTTGAACCGCACGCGCGACAGGGCGGTCGACCTCGAGAACCGCCCCGGGGTGCGCCAACAAGAAGACATCCATCGCGCGATCGTCGAAATCGCGCGATCGGTGGACTCGGCTCGCAAAGCTGTCGACCGCGCATTGAAAATAGCCAAGAACACCTGAGTCACCCTCGGTAGCGTTGTCGCGTGGCACGGATCCCCCTGCGCAACGATCTTCGGGCCCTGTCGGGCTATCACTCGCCGCAGGTCGACGTGCCCATCCGGCTGAACACCAACGAGGCACCGTTCGCCCCGCCCGCAGAATGGCTCGACGAAGTCGCCGCCGCTGCGCGTGACATCGACTGGAACAGGTATCCCGACCGTGCCGCGACCGAACTGCGCGAAGGGATCGCGGCACTCCACGGCGTGTCGGCCGACCAGGTGTTCGTCGCCAACGGGTCGAACGAGGTGTTGCAATCGATCCTCCTCGCGTATTCCGGTGCGGGTCGCAACGTCACGATGTTCTCGCCCACGTACCAGATGCACGCGCAGATCGCCCGCGTCGTCGGGGCGACGGTCGTCGAGGGCAAGCGCAACGCCGATTTCACACTCGATCGTGCGGAGATCGAACGAGTGGTCGCAGAGTCGCAGCCGGCCGTGTCGTTCATCTGCTCGCCGAACAACCCCACCGGAACCGTCGAGCCACGCGTCAACGTCGAAGCAATGTTGGCAGTCGCTCCGGGCGTGGTCGTGGTCGACGAGGCGTATGCGCAGTTCTCGCCCTGGTCGGCGCTCGAATTGGTGAGCGACGAAACGCCACTCGTCGTCACGCGCACTTTCTCGAAGACCTGGTCGATGGCGGCGGCGCGTCTCGGTTATCTGGTCGGCCCACGCTGGCTGGTGGCCGACATGGAGGCCGTCGTTCTGCCGTATCACCTCGATGCGTTCAAGCAGCGTGCGGGGCTCCTCGCCCTCAAGTTCGTCGGCGACATGGAGTCACGTGTGCGCGACATCGTGGCGGGTCGCGACTCCATCATCGCGGCGTTTGCCGAAATGCCCGTCACGTGGTGGCCGAGCGGAGCGAACTTCGTGTTGTTCCGTCCGGAATCGATGGCGGGCAAGGCTCTGTGGCAAGGATTGCTCGACAGGGGAGTGCTCGTGCGCGACTGCAGCAGCTGGGCCGGCCTCGAAAACTGCCTGCGCGTCACGGTCGGAACCGCCGACGAAAACGAGGCCTTCATCGCCGCAATGAAAGGGGTGCTCGCATGAGCAGGACAGCCAAGGTGGAGCGCACAACCAAGGAGACGAGCATCACCGTCGAACTGAACGTCGACGGCACCGGTGCTGCAGAGGTGTCGACCGGCATTCCGTTCTACGACCACATGATCGACCAGGTCGCGCGTCACGGAGGTTTCGACCTGAAGCTCGTCGCGAATGGCGACCTGCACATCGACACGCACCACACCGTCGAAGACGTCGCGCTGGCCTTGGGCGAGGCGTTCCGCAAGGCGGTCGGCGACCGTGCCGGTGTGCGCAGGTTTTCCAGTGGTCGCTACCCGCTCGACGAGGCTGTCGTCGACATCGTCCTCGACCTCTCCGGCCGACCGTTCGTCTTCTGGGAAGTGCCCATTCCCGAGTGCATTCCGCTCGGCAATCCACCCTTCGACCCGAACCTCGCCGAACACGCAATTTCCTCCTTTGCCACTGCTGCAAACATCACGTTGCATGTGACATTGGTGCGGGGCAGCAACGTGCACCACATCGTCGAAGCCGCCTTCAAGGGCCTCGGTCGGTCGCTGCGCGACGCGGTGCGCGTCGAAGGCGGGGGAGTTCCCTCGACCAAAGGTGTGCTTGCATGACGGCTCCGCTCGTTGCGGTGCTCGACTACGGAATCGGCAACCTCAGCTCGGCCCAAAAAGCGCTCGTTCGTACGGGGGCCGATGCTCGCTTGACGCGTGATCCCGCACTCGTGGCTGATGCCGACGGTGTGGTGTTGCCGGGCGTCGGCGCCTTCGGGGCGTGCATGGACGCACTGCGGCGGTCGGGTCTCGAAACCGTGGTTCACGATGCGGTTGCCTCGGGTCGGCCGTTTCTGGGCATCTGTGTCGGCATGCAGATGCTCTTCGACGCAAGCGATGAGGATCCCTCGCACAGTGGTCTCGGCGTGATTCCGGGTCGTGTCGAACCGATTCCCGACACCGTGCGCAAGCCACAGATGCAGTGGAACGAACTGCACGTGAAAACTGCCGACCCCGTGTTCAGCGGCCTGCCCGCGACGCCGTGGGTTTACTTCGTGCATTCCTATGCGGCGCGACCGAACGACGCGAAGGTCGTCGTCGCAACGTGTGACTACGGCGCCGAACTCACCGCGGTCGTGCGCCGCAACAACGTCGTGGCGACGCAATTCCATCCCGAGAAGTCGGCAGCCGACGGCTTGGCGATGCTCGCGAACTTCGTGTCGACCTGTGGGGGTCGCCCGTGACCGCATTCGTCGTGTTTCCCGCAATCGACCTGCGTGGCGGCAATGTGGTGCGTCTGCGTCAGGGTGACTACGCAGACGAAACGATCTACGGCGACGACCCGCTTGCGGTCGCCGAGTCATTCGTTGCAGCGGGCGCTTCGTGGGTGCACATGGTCGACCTCGACGCGGCGAAAGGTGACCCTGCCGTGAACCGTCCCGTCATCGCCCGTGTGGCGACCGCGTTGTCGGGTCGGGCACGTCTGCAGGTGGGTGGCGGCGTGCGAACGGTCGCCGATGCGGCGGCACTGGCCGATGCCGGCGTTGCGCGGGTCGTCATGGGTTCTGCCGCGGTGCGCGAGCCTTCGCTCGTCGCTGATGTCAGTGCGCGAGTCGGTGTCGACGTGGCGGTCGGTCTCGACCACCGCGGCGGAGTGCTGGCGACCGAGGGCTGGACCCGGTCCTCTGGCGTGAACCTCGTCGAGGCTCTCGGTATGTACCCGACCGCGGCGTGTGCGGTGATCACCGACATCTCGCGCGACGGAATGCTGGTGGGTCCCGACATCGAGGGATTGACGGCCGCTGCGCGGAACGCACCGATGCCCGTCATCGCCAGTGGTGGTGTGGGCACGGTCGCCGACATCGTTGCGCTTTGCGCGATCCCGAACATCGAAGGAGTGATCACGGGAAAGGCGATCTACGAGGGCAGATTCACCCTCGTGGATGCGTTGCGATCGGTCGAAGGCGGCAAGTCGTGAACGTCGCCCGCGTCATTCCGTGTCTCGATGTCACCGATGGCCGAGTGGTGAAGGGTGTCAACTTCGTCGGTCTGCGTGACGCGGGCGACCCCGTCGAGCTGGCGGCGCGTTACGACGCCGAGGGGGCCGACGAACTGGTCTTCCTCGACATCACCGCGTCGTCCGACAATCGCCGCACCACGATCGACATGGTCGAGCGGGTGGCGGCCGAGGTGTTCATCCCCTTCACCGTTGGCGGGGGAATCCGTTCACTCGAAGACGCACGGTCGATGCTGCGTGCCGGCGCCGACAAGGTGAGTGTGAACACGTCGGCCGTGCAGCGGCCGGAACTCATCTCGGAGATCGCCGCCGAATTCGGCGTGCAGTGTTGCGTGTGCGCGGTCGACGCCAAGCGCAGGGCCGACGGTTCCGGTTGGGAAGTGTTCCTCCACGGTGGCCGCACGCCGACTGGCATCGACGCCGTCGAGTGGGTTGCGAACGCGGTTGCCCGCGGTGCCGGCGAGATACTTCTCACCTCGATGGACCGCGACGGTACGCGCGAGGGCTTCGACATCGAACTCACCCGGGCCGTGTGTGACGCGGTCAACGTCCCCGTCATCGCCAGCGGCGGCGTCGGAACCCTGCAACACCTCGTCGAAGGTGTCACGCTTGGCGGCGCGAGCGGCGTGCTCGCGGCGTCGATCTTCCACTTCGGCGAACACACCGTCGCCCAGGCCAAGTCGGCCATGTCGGCAGCCGGTGTGCGCGTGCGTCCCGCGTGACCGGTCACTTGTCGCCGGTGGCGACTTCTCTGTTGCCCTCGGTCCAGAGGGTGTTCAGGATTCTGTACTTGATGCGCCAGCCGTCGGGTGTGCGAACCAGTTCATCGAGGTATTCGCCGGCCACGACGTAGTGGGGGCCGTTCTTCGCGGCTTTCCTGATGTGTTGGGCGAAGAGGTAGGCGCGACTGGTTGCGGTGTCGCCGTTCACGTTGATCTCTTGTGAGCCGGTGATGTGTTGACTGCCGTCGAGGTGGCCGAGTGCGTCACGGATTCGCTTCCAGATGGCATCGATTCCCTCGAGAAGCGGACTGCCGAGATGGGCCGTCGCGTCTGGCGCGAAGACCTTCGAGAACAATTCGCGGTCGTTCTTGTCGAGCGCCCAGCAATAGCGCGAGATGACGTTGCGAATTTCCTGGTGATCGAGGAGTTCGCGGACTGCGGGGTCGGACGTTTGGTGTTGTGCCATGCACGAACGCTAGTTGGCGGCGAAAAAGGGGTTTTTATCCGAGGTGCCACGCGGATACCGTGCCAGACGTGAGTGACGCCCGCGAAAAGCTTCCGATCAAGATGCTGAACGACCGGTTGCTCGTCAGGATCCCCCAGAGCGAGGGAGAGCGCCGCTCCTCGGGGGGCATCCTCATTCCTGCCACTGCCCAGATCTCGAAGCGTCTCGTGTGGGCCGAGGTCGTCGCCCTCGGCCAGAACGTGCGCGCAGCCGAGGTGGGTGACAACGTGTTGTTCAGTCCCGACGACCGCTACGAGGTCGAGGTTGGCGGCGACGATTACATCATGCTGCGCGAACGCGACCTGCACGCCGTTGCCGCGTCGCGCATCGAGGGCAGCACGGGACTGTACCTGTGAGCGCCGACACGCCCGCGGTCACACCGGTCGCCCTCGTCGACGATCAGCTGGCGACGGTGAAGTTCAACGCCGACGGCCTGGTTCCGGTCGTCGCGCAGGACGTCACGACGAAGCAGGTGTTGATGATGGCGTGGATGAACGCCGAAACACTTCGCATGACCTTGGTCGAGGGTCGCATGGTCTATTGGAGCCGCAGTCGGCAAGAGGTGTGGCGCAAGGGAGACACCAGTGGCGACCGTCAGTTCGTGCGTGAGGCGTTCTACGACTGCGACGGCGACACGCTGTTGTTCCTCGTCGAACAAGAAGGTCGCGGTGCGTGCCACACCGGTGAAGTGAGTTGCTTCTACCGAAAGTTCGGCTGATCCCGTGACCGTCATCAAGCCGACTCTCGACGAGTTCCGCACCCTTGCGGCAAAGCACCCCATCGTTCCGGTGTGGGCCGAGGTTCTGGCCGATCTCGAAACTCCGGTTTCTGTTTTCGCAAAGGTGGTCGGCGACGACAACGGTTTCCTCTTCGAGTCGGTCGAGCACGGTGAGCGTTGGAGCCGATTTTCCTTCGTCGGCCGCAACCCGTCGGCGCGTCTCGTGCTGCGCGACGGTGCGGTCGAGGTGAATGGAGTTCTGCCCGCGGGCGTGCCGACCGACAGCGGAATTCTCGCCGCGATGGAGGCGTTGTTGCGCATCTATGAAGCGCCGTTGTTTCCCGACCTGCCGCCGCTGCAGAGCGGCCTCGTGGGCTTCGTGGGTTATGACGTCGTGCGGGAAGTCGAGAACCTGCCGAACGTGCCGCCCGATGCGCGCAACCTGCCCGATGCGGTCGTGAACGTGATCGGTTCGATGGTCGCATTCGACCATTGGCGACAGAGGCTCTTCGTGCTCGAAAGCGTGTCAACGGTCGGGGCCGACATCGACGCGGCGTACGCATCGGCATCCGACCGCATCAACGAGACGGTGGGTCGCCTCGCGCAGCCTTTGCCGTACAGCCCGGTCGAGCCGCCCGTACCGGGCGAGGCGGTTCCCAGCGTCGAATCGTCCTTGCCGAACGGCGCGTACCAACGCGCCGTCGAAGTGGCGAAGGAACACGTCCGCGCGGGCGACATCTTCCAAGTGGTCCTGTCTCAGCGCTTCGATGTCGCTCTCGAAGCCGAGCCGTACGACGTCTACCGTGTTCTTCGGCAGGTGAACCCGAGCCCGTACATGTACTTCGTGCGCGTACCGGAACTCTGCATCGTTGGCAGTTCGCCCGAGC
>DAINNS010000078.1:0-6895 GCA_036735765.1 Ilumatobacteraceae bacterium
GTTCCCGTGGTGGTCGCCAACATGACCGCGGTTTCAGGTCGTCGCATGGCGGAAACCATCGCTCGGCGGGGCGGACTCGCGGTGCTGCCACAGGACATCCCTCTCGACATCATCGAGTCGGTGGCCGGTTTCGTGAAATCGCGACACGACGTTTTCGAAACCCCGATCACTTTGGCCCCCACGGACACGGTCGGAAACGCACTCAGCCTGATCCACAAGCGTGCGCACGGTGCGATCATCGTCGTCGACGCAGACCATCGACCGGTCGGAATTTTCACCGAGCACGACGCCGCCGGCTTCGACCGCTTCACCCAGGTTCAACACGTGATGAACCGCGACCTCATCTGCGTCGATGCCGGTCTCGATCCGCAGAAGATTTTCGACTTCCTGCACGAGCGTCGCCTCACTTTTGCGCCCGTCGTCGGACCCGACGGCGCCCTGCTCGGATGCGTCACGCGAAAAGGGGCGCTGCGCAGCACTCTCTATGCACCGGCGCGGGGCCGCGACGGTCGATTCCTCGTCTCCGTCGCCGTCGGGATCAACGGTGAACCGGCTGAACGAGCGAAGGCTCTCGCGAAGATGGGTGTCGACGTCTTGGTTATCGACACCGCGCACGGACACCAGGGCCGCATGCTGCGAGCCGTCGAGGCCGTGCGTTCGGCTGCGCCTGACGTTCACCTCGTCGCGGGAAACGTCGTCACCGCCGCAGCAACCCGCGACCTCATCGAGGCAGGTGTCGACATCGTGAAGGTTGGAGTCGGACCCGGAGCGATGTGCACGACCCGCATGATGACTGGCGTCGGCCGACCGCAATTCAGCGCCGTTCTCGAGTGTTCCGAAGAAGCACACCGATTGGGAAAACACGTCTGGGCGGACGGCGGCGTGCGATATCCGCGCGACGTTGCGCTTGCTCTCGCGGCCGGTGCATCGAACGTGATGTTCGGCTCGTGGTTGGCGGGTACGTACGAGTCCGCAGCCGACACGCTGCGCGACACCGAGGGGCGCCTGTACAAGGAGAGTTTCGGCATGGCTTCGAACCGTGCGGTTCGCAACCGCACCAGCAAGGAAACGGCGTTCGAGCGCGCCCGCAAGGAACTCTTCGAGGAGGGAATCAGCACCTCCCGCATGTACCTCGATCATGAGCGACCCGGTGTGGAAGACATCGTCGACCAGATCGTTGCCGGCGTCCGTTCCGCTTGCACCTACGCGGGGGCGGCGAGCATTCCCGAGTTCCGCGAGCGTGCGGTGGTCGGCATTCAAAGCGCAGCGGGATACGACGAGGGCCGTCCGCAGGGTACGAGCTGGTAACTGCCGAGATGCGTGTCGTCGCAATCGATGGCCCCGCGGGAGCAGGGAAGTCGACCATCGCGCGTGCCCTCGCACGACGCCTCGGTGTGCCATACCTCGACACCGGTGCGATGTATCGCGCCGTCACTCATGCAGCCTTGCGCGATGGCGTCGACCCGGCGAACGCCGAAGCGGTGACGCGGCTCGCCGTCGTGTCGAGGATCGAGGTCGGAGACGGTGATGTGAAGGTCGACGGCGTCGACGTGACGAGAGAGATCCGCACCGATCAAATCAACCATGCCGTCAGCCACGTCGCCGCCATCAGCGGAGTGCGAACAGTGCTGCGCGACCAGCAACGTGCGTGGGTCGCAGCGCACGGCGGCGGCGTTGTCGAGGGACGCGACATCGGGACGGTCGTCTTTCCCGATGCGACGCTGAAGGTGTTTCTCACCGCTTCCCCCCACGTGCGGGCGCAACGGCGTGTCGCCGAATCCGGAGGCGACGTCGACGCCATCGCTCGATCCATTGCCGAACGGGATCGCCTCGATTCGACCCGCATCGACAGTCCGCTGATGACCGCAGATGGCTCAATCACGATCGACACCTCGAACCTTTCGATAGACGAAGTGGTCGAAAAGCTCCTCTCTCTCGTCGCGCAACGTGAGGCAACACGTGGCTGACGTCGACAGCTTTCTCGCCGGCAACGGAATCGGGTCGAGAATCTTCTACAGAATCGTCCGAAACATCCTCACGTTCTTTTGTCGTACCTTCTGGCGCACCTCCGTGATCGGCCGCAAGCACGTTCCCCGCAGCGGTCCGTTCATCCTGGCCCCGGTGCACAGATCGAACATCGACACACCGCTCGCGTGCACGGTGACCACTCGACGCATGCGCTACATGGGCAAGGATTCGTTGTGGAAGAAGAAACCCGTCGGATGGGTGCTGTCCGCGCTCGGCGGATTTCCCGTGTCACGCGGTACCGCTGACCGCGAGGCCCTGCGGCGGTGCATCGAGGTCCTCGAAGCGGGCGAACCGCTGGTCTTGTTCCCCGAGGGGGAACGCAAATCGGGTGAAGTCGTGCAGCCCCTCTTCGATGGCGTGACCTACATCGCCATGAAGGCAGGGGTACGCGTTGTCCCCGTCGGCATCGGTGGGTCCGAGCGCGCGATGCCGAAGGGCAAGAAGTACCTGCGTCCGAGCAAGTGCGTCGTCCTCGTCGGCGAACCGATCACTCCGCCCGCCACAGACGGACGGGCATCTCGTTCCGCGGTGAAGGACTTCTCCGAGCAACTGCACGGAGAATTGCAGCGGCTCTTCGACGAAGCCCAGACGCGCGCGGGCGCACGGTCTCAGTAGTTCGCCGTCGAAGCCGCAACGATCAGGTCACGAAGCGCGGAGGGATCCCGCGCGCCACAGGTTTCCCGCGCCGAATGCATGGCCAACTGCGGAACACCGATGTCGACGGTCTCGATGCCCAAGCGTGTTGCCGTGATCGGCCCGATCGTGCTTCCGCAGGGCATCGAATTGTTCGAGACGAAGTCCTGAAGGTGCACTCCGGCCTCGCGCGCGACCCGACGCATGATCGACGCCCCGTTGGCGGAAGTCGCGTAGCGCTGGTTCGCGTTGCGCTTCAACGCCGGACCCCGGTTGACGAGCGGGGCGTGGTTCGGGTCGTGTCGCTCGGGATAGTTCGGGTGGAGACCGTGGGCGTTGTCGGCGGAGATACAGAGCGAGTGTCGCAGGAAAGCGAATCGTTCGTCGGTGAGACCACGAACACGCAGTAACTCCGCGAGGATGTTCTCGAGCATCGGCCCGGCGGCTCCGGTCGTGCTTTCTGAGCCCACTTCTTCATGATCGAACAGGCACAGGATCATCGGGCGGGGTGCGACGTGGCGACGAAGCGCATCGACACCCGCCCAGCACGAGACGAGGTTGTCGATTCGGCCGGAGGCGATGAAATCGCCGTCAACTCCGACATATCGCGCGGGCGTCGTGTCGAACAACACCACGTCGAAGGTCTCGTCGACGCCAACGTCGAGCATTGCGAGCACATCGCCGCCCTCGGTGCCCCACAGCGGACGAAGATGCGTCTGGCGGTTGAGGAGCAACCCTTTGTCGTTGACGTCCCGGTCGAGATGAATCGCCAACTGGGGGATTCGGGCCACTGGGCGACGCACTTCGACCAGTCGAGCGACTCCGTCAGCGGAATGCACGACGCCCGCCAAACCCAAGTCGCGGTCGAGCCACGAATTCAACAACGCCCCGCCGTAAACCTCGACTTCCATCATCGACATACCCGCCGATGTCGAATTGGGCCGCGGCTTCAGGCGCAGGCAGGGCGAATCCGTGTGCGCACCGACGATCAGGGCACCGAGAAGTTCGGAGTCGGTTGGCCACGACCACGCGATGAGTGCGCCGCCGAGGGTCACCACACCCTTCGCCCGGAGAAAATGTTCGTTTGCGGCCCCCAGAAAGGACGCGTGACCGAACCCTGCCGCCTCGAGCCGGGAAACCGACGCAGCGATTGCGTGATACGGCGAAGGTGATTCGTCGAGAAACGCGAGGAGGTCGTCGGTGTCGGCCATCGCTACTTCTGGAAGAGCCCCATCGGCAGACCCGAGTTGCGCAGATGAGACGTCTCGTTGATGGTCACGATCGACCGCTCGCCGCTACGTGCCGCGGCCACACGGTGAATGGAGGTGTAGTTCGGGTAGAAGAATCCCTGCACGTTCACCGTCAGGCCAAGAACGTGGACGAGATAGGCGTTGATGACCCCGCCGTGACACACCACGGCAATGGTTTGGCCCGAATGCGCGGCAATCATCTTTTCGATTGCCATGACACAACGTTTGTTGAATTCGTCGGGACTCTCCTCGTGAACGTTCCATTCGCCACGCAGCATCGCCTGCCAGCGCGGATCGTTGGCGGCTTTCAGCTCTTCGACCGGAACGTATTCACTCGAATTGCGATCCCATTCGGCCACGTCGTCGACGGTGACAATCTCGACACCCTGGCTTCGCGCCAACGGCGCGGCCGTCTGTTGCGCCCGGCGCAGCGGGCTGGCGTACACCGCATGGATCTTTTCGGACGAGAGGTACTCGGCGAGTCGTTCGGCCTGCGCAAGGCCGTCGTCCGACAACTGGGGATCGGCGATACCTGAGTCGAGCTCACGGCGAATGGGTAGGGCATGTCGGATGATCAAGAGTTCCATGGCGACCCGACTCTAAGCGAACAACGCGCATCCCGCCCGCCCCAGAGCGATGAGCAACGTACGGCTCAGCCGGCCGGAAGCGGATTGTCGAGCGAGATCGTCACGTCACGGCCGAAGAAGGTGCAGGACACGGCATTCGCGGCAGGAGCCACTGTCTCGCCTGAAACCGACGCCGTGATCTTTTCTGCGCAATCGACCAACGATGCCCTCTGCGAGTAGACGACCACCCCGAGCACGGCGAAAACAACCGAGAGAACCAATCGCACGACAAGCGACGAAATGAACTTCAACACGAGCAGGATCACCGCGACGCACACGATGATCGCAACCAGCGAACCGTTCTTTGCTTGGTTGAGGTCGAGCGCCTGTACGAGCGACTGGGTGGGCACGCTTCAACGTTATTCGCCGTCCGAAGCCGTCTCGGGGATGCCAAGACCTCTCCGCACCACGGGCAACTAGGGTCTTGGCGTGTCATCCAACATCTCGCTCTCACAGTCGGGACCACCCGAAACCCGGCTTCCCGCCGAGTCGCCCGAGGTGCAACATCTCGTCTCCCAATTGCTCGGCTCACCGAACGAGGACGCACGTCGAAGCGCGGTGCGCCTGGCCCCGCGCAGCTCACTCGTCTGGTGGGCGTGTGGGATGAGCGCCGGCTCCGACGTCGAGCGATACGCGGCCTTTCGTGTGGGGTACCACCGTGGACTCGACGCATTGCGGGCCAACGGATGGCGCGGTTCCGGATTCGTACGCTGGTCACATCCGGGCAATCTCGGCTTCCTGCGTTGCTTGCTCGGGCTTCAAATGAGCGCCGCGGCCTTCGGTGAAGCCGACGAGGACGAGCGATGCCGGCTCTTCCTGCTCCAACTCGACCCAGCGGGCGTACCTTCGGACGAGGCGCGATCCATCGCAGCTCTCCTCGGATGATGCGATGACCGTGTGGGCGGTGCTTGCCGGAGGCAGGGGCACCCGTTACGGCCAGCCAAAAGCGACCGCACCTTTCGGCGAGACAACTTTTCTTGGTCACTGTCTCGCCCTCCTCGAGGACGTTTCGGAATCGGGGGACACCATCGCGGTATCCGTCGCCAACGACTGGCGCCCTGACGTTCCGGCGCATTGTGAAGTCGTCCCCGACACGGTGGCAGACCCGGGGCCCGCGCATTCGATCGGTTGCCTCGCCCGTTTCGCCGCGGCGCACGACGAGGACCTGGTGTTCATCGCCGTCGACATGCTGGGTGTCACTGCTCGTTCACTTCGCGCCGTGCGGGATTGCGCCCGCCGCTCCGCGGTCTCGGGGAGGCCGAGCGTCGCCGTCGCCGCAGCCGACAGATTGCACTGGGTGTTTGCCGCCGTACCGGCCCCCTTGGTACCGGCCGTTGCCGCAAATGCCGAGTCGGTGACCGCCGTTCAGGTTCTCTTGCAACTGTGTCCGGTCGAGGCTGTCGAAGTACCGAACAACGAACTCATCGATGTGAACACCCCCGACCTCAGACCCGATTGACCGCTGCCGATAGTCTCGTGTCCGATGTCGATTCCCGAAGTCTCCGTTGCCGAACTGAAATCAGAACTTTCGAAGGGTTGCGTCATCGTCGACGTCCGCGAGACCGATGAATACGTGACGGGTCACGTACCCGGAGCCGTCTCCGTACCTTTGTCTGTCCTTACCGACAACGTCGATGCCTTCCCCGATTCGACGACCGTCTACGTCATTTGCCAGGCAGGTGGACGCAGTATGCGCGCTTGCGAGTACCTCGAGGGCTTCGGCAAGACAGTCGTCAACATCGCCGGCGGCACCGGCGCTTGGATTGCCTCGGGCTTCGACGTCGTCGCGGGCGAGTCACCGAGTTGAGCGACGAGGCCGGTGCTTGGGTCGACAACCGCAAGGGCGTCGAAGACCTCGCGCGGCGCCTCAGTTCAGTCGAGTCGTACTGCCTCGACACCGAGTTTCATCGTGAGCGCACGTACTTTCCCCAGTTGGCGCTCATCCAGATCAATGTCGAAGGGGAGATCTTTCTCATCGACCCCACCACGGTCGACCTCGACATTGTTGCAACGCTCTTCGACAACGACGCTCTGGTGATTCTTCACGCCGCCCAGCAAGACCTCGATGTTCTCCAGCTGACGTGCGGAACTCGCTTTCGGACGATCTTCGACACTCAGATCGCCGCGGGCTTCATCGGCTACAGCACACCGTCGTTGTCGGCACTCGTCCAACGTGAGATGGGTTTCGCGCTGCCCAAGGGCGATCGTCTCACGGACTGGCTGCGCCGACCACTCTCGGACGACCAGAAAACGTACGCCGCAGCCGACGTGAAGTTTCTGCCGGCGCTTCACGAGTCGATCACGCGACAATTGGACGAGTGCGGACGTGCGGCGTGGGCCGCAGAAGCCTGTCGAGAG
>DAINNS010000079.1:0-6752 GCA_036735765.1 Ilumatobacteraceae bacterium
GGCATCGGCAGAGATCGCCAACTGATCGGCCCGTAGCTTGACGCCATCGAACTTTGCGAGCGCCCGACACACCGCGTCGTCGCCGTTGACGCGAACGTCCTCGATCAGTTCGGCGATGGAGACGCGCAGCGCGGGGTCGAAAATGTCGGCAAGGCCACGGGCACAGAGGCGGGTGCGGTCGTCCTCGGACATCGATGCCCACGTCATGGTCCGCAACACGCTCACGCCGAGAAAACCTAGCGGTGCGGGACCGCCTGACCGCTAGGCTTTCTTCACGTTCCCCACATGCACGCGGTCAGGAGCGTTCAATGCCCGTCACGGTTGTCGTAGGTACCCAGTGGGGTGATGAGGGCAAGGCGAAAGTCATCGACCTGCTGTCGCGTGACCACTCGCATGTCGTTCGCTACCAGGGTGGCCACAATGCGGGCCACACCGTCGTTGTCGGCGACGAGAAGTACGCACTGCAACTCGTTCCGAGCGGTGTGCTCTACGGGCATGTCACGCCGGTCATCGGCAACGGCGTCGTCGTCGACCTGCCGACGTTGCTTCGCGAGGTCGACACCCTCCAGTCGCGTGGCGTGTCGTGTGCGAAGTTGCGCGTGTCGAGCCGTGCACACCTCATATTCCCTTGGCACCAGGCGCACGATGCGCTGGCCGAAGGCAAGCGCGGTGACGACAAGATCGGCACGACGCTGAAGGGAATCGGCCCCGCGTACGCCGACAAGGCACGGCGTGTCGGAATCCGTGCGGGTGAAATACTCGATGCGACGCGTTTCGCCGAAACGGTGAGCCGCCGAGCGAAAGAGGAAAGCGCGACCCTCGTTGCGCTCGGCGGTGAAGCACTCGACGTCGGGTCGATCGTCGCGCAGTTTGCCGACTTGGCGCGTCGTATCGCGCCGTACATCGGTGACACCGTCAACGAACTCCACGATGCGCTCGAGCAGAATGCGAACGTTCTCCTTGAGGGTGCGCAGGCGACGTTCCTCGACATCGACCACGGCACGTACCCGTACGTGACGTCGTCGAACCCCGTGGCTGGCGGCGCATGCGCAGGGTCGGGCCTCGGCCCTCGCGACATCACGCGGGTGGTGGGTATCGCCAAGGCCTACACGACGCGCGTCGGGTCCGGCCCGTTCCCGACCGAACTGGTCGGTGCCGATGGCGAACCCGATGCACTCGGCACCGCTCTCATCGACATTGGTCACGAATACGGCACCGTGACCGGCCGTCGCCGTCGCACCGGATGGCTTGACCTCGTGATGTTGCGCCATGCGGTGCGGGTGAACTCGTTGACTGAGATCGCGCTCACGAAACTCGACGTGCTCGACACGTTCGACGAGGTGAAGGTCTGCACCGACTACCGCCTCGGCGGCAACGTATTGCGCGGGTATCCCGACCGCAGTGAAGTGCTCGCCGAAGTCGAGCCCGTGTATGCGACCTTGCCCGGGTGGAAGACCGGCCTGCGCGGGTCGACGTCTTTTGCCGACATGCCCACGAATGCGCGCGCCCTTGTCGACCTCGTCGAGGCGAACGTCGGCGTGCCTGTGACGATCATCGGAACGGGACCCGAACGCGACGACTGTGTGGTGCGTCGATGATCGACCGCTACGCGCTGCCCGAAATGGCGAATCTCTTCGCCGACGCCGCGCGCATGCAACGGTGGGTCGACATCGAACTCCTCGCCACCGACGCGCAGGAACGACTCGGCGTCGTTCCCGCCGGCACGGCGGACGCCTGCCGCGCGAACGCTCCCGTGGGCGATTCCGCGTTCGTTGCCGCCGTTTCCGAACGCGAGGCAGTGACCAACCACGACGTCGCAGCCTTCGTCGATGTCTTGCAGCAGCGCATCGGCATGCCCGCGGGTGCCTACATCCACCACGGACTCACCAGCACCGACGTCGTCGACACGGCCTGGTGCTGGGCGTTGCGCGACGCGAGCAACCTCATCATCGACGAACTCGAGAAGTTGATCGACGTCGCAACCGACCTTGCGCGCGCACACCGTTCGACACTGATGATCGGTCGTACGCACGGTATCCACGCCGAACCAACCACTTTCGGCGCAAAAGTTGCGCTGTGGGTGTTGCAGCTGCGACGCGACATGGGTCGCTGGCGTTCAGCGCGCGACGCGGTCGCGGTGTGCAAGTTGTCGGGTGCAGTCGGCACGTATTCGAACATCGACCCCGCAGTCGAACGGTTCGTCGGCGAGTCGCTCGGTCTCGAACCCGTGCCTGCGACGCAGGTGATCAGCCGTGACCGGCATGCCGAGTTCCTGTGGGCTTGCGCGTCGCTCGGCACCACCGCCGAGTCGATCGCAGTCGAACTGCGCCATCTGCAGCGCACCGAGGTGAACGAAGTGCGCGAAGGCTTCTCGCGCGGTCAAAAGGGCAGCAGTGCGATGCCCCACAAACGCAATCCGATCTCGGCAGAAACCATCACCGGGCTGTCGCGTGTGCTGCGTGGCAATCTGCAGGCAGGACTGCAGGACGTGGCGCTGTGGCACGAGCGTGACATCTCGCATTCGTCGACCGAACGCATCGTGCTGCCCGACTCGGCATTGCTTGCCTTCTACGTGACGCGACGTCTGCGCAGCCTTCTTGCGAATCTCGAGGTCGACGACAAGCAGATGCGTCGGAACCTCGACATGTTGAACGGCGTCGTGTACTCGCAGTCCGCATTGTTGGCTCTGGTCGAGAACGGCAAGTCTCGCGACGAGGCCTATCGCATCGTCCAGGAACTGTCGCGCCGCTCGATCGAGACCGGCCAGCACTTCCGGGACGTGCTGGTTGCGAGTCTCGACGTCGACCTGACAAAAGAAGCGATCATCGGGATCTTCGACGAAGCACGCGTCGTGGCAAACGCCGGACGCGCCGTTGATGCTCTGAACGACTAGTTGCGCTCGACGATCAGGCGTCGGGCGAAATGCCGGCGCGCTTCAACACCTGTGCGCTGACTCCGACCTCGCGCCATGCGGTGTAGGTGATGCCGTTGCGTGACCCGTAGATGCGCGCAACCTTCACGAACTGCGATTCGAGTTTTCCGATGTCGGCGTTCGCTTTCTTCACCTTCAGCTCAAGTTCGAGGTCCATGCGCTCTTGGGTGAGGCGCAGCTTCGACACCGTGTCGGCCAACTGGAGTTCCTTGCGGATCGCGGCAAGGCGACGCGTAATCGACTCGATCGTGCGCTTGCGTCCCCGTTTCGGGCGGTTGGCTTCGAGAACGTCGAGATAGGTACGGATCACCCGACCCTCGACGCGTCCCTGAGCGAGGGCAGCCTTGTGGGCTTTACTCATTCCCGACTTGGTCGCTGTGGTTTTCTTCGCGGTGGCGGACGTTTTGACTGGTTTCTTGGCGGACTTCCGAGGGGTAGCCGGCCCTTTTGTTGCGGTCACGTTACGAAATCTACCCGATGGGTACCGTGGCGAGCATGACCGATGTCGGCAACCTGCCACCCCTCGACCCGGCGCGAGCGCGTTTGCGTGACCACGTGCTTGCCCATGCAGTCAAGCGCGGCGACTTCACACTCAAGTCGGGTCGCAAGAGCACGTGGTTTCTCGACACGAAGCAGACCGCGTGTCGTCCCGATGGAATTCTTTTAGTGGCCGATGTTGCCCTCTCGATGCTTCCTCCCTCGGCCAACGCGATCGGCGGATTGACGATGGGTGCAGACCCCGTCGCATTCGGAATCGCGGCAGTCGGCGCAACGCGCGGTGTGAACCTGAAGAGTTTCAGCGTCCGAAAAGAGGCGAAGGACCACGGCGTCACGGGACGACTCGCCGGCGCACTCGAACCGGGCGATCGGGTCGTCATCACCGAGGACACCGTTACTCGGGGTACGTCGTTGTTCGAGGCTGTCGAAGTGGTGAAGGCGTTCGGTGCCGAACCCGTGCTCATCACCGTCATCGTCGACCGCGGTGGCACGTGTGCTGCGATGGCCGCCGAAGCGGGCATCCCGTATCAGCCGATGCTCACGGCCCCCGACCTCGGCTTCGATTTCAACAGTTGATTGAATGACGCCGATGAAGCCACGCTCTTCCCTGTTCGTTATCGGTCTGGTCTTTGCCGGTGTTTCGTGTGGAAGCGATGCCGAGCAGTCGGTGGAAACCGCTGCCATTGTGGACACCGTTGCGAACGAAGCCGGGACGACGATGCCCCCTGAGTCGACAGAGGCTGAGTCGACAGAGGCACCGTCGACGACCACCGACGGAATCGTGCGGATCAGTGTGACCGTGGGTGTCGACTCTGGTCCCGATCGCATCGAAGAGGTGTTGGTCGGTGATTCCGTCGAACTGACGATGCTGAACCCCGACGAAGACGACGAGTTCCACGTGCACGGCTTCGACCTCGGTGGCGACGAGACTCCCGCCGGTGACGAGAAGGTGTTCGCCTTCACGGCGAGTGAGGCCGGCGACTTCGAAGTCGAGAGTCATGCGACCGGTGATGTTCTCGTTGTCATCCGTGTGTCCTGACTCGACAACTTTGTTGGTGTGAGGATGGTGACGTGAACCTCCACGACCTCGTCGCGCTCGAATCCCACGGCCCCGACACGTACGTCGGCATCGGGCACCCGTATCCGTGGGGTGGTCTCTATGGCGGTCACATCGTGGCCCAGGCGTTGTCTGCGGCCGCGGCGACGGTCGACCCTGCTTTCATGGTGCACTCGGTGCGCGCCTACTTCATCCAGCGCGGCGACAACTCGCAGACCGTGCGTTACGAGGTCGACCGCATTCGCAACGGACGCAGTTTCGCAACGCGTCGCGTCGTTGCCCGTCAGGAAAAAGGTGCAATTCTCAATCTCGAGTCGTCGTTCCAGGTGCCCGAAGCAACGACGGAACTCGACGCGGTGTCGCTTCCCGCGGGCTTGGTCGGGCCCGACGAACTCACTTCGGAGTCGTGGAGCGATGTCTTCGATCGGCGCTGGATCAACGGCGACAACGTGCCGGAGTCGCGTCGAAATGTCACGGGTTGGTGCGGCGCATGGATGCGCGTCACCACCGACGTCTCCGATGCGCAGTTCGAACACCAGTGTGCGCTCGCCTATATCTCCGACGACCTTCCCACCGATGCGGTCTTCGTGGCGCTACCCGAAGCGCGCGAAGCGGGTGAGGCCGGCCAGCGCTTCAGCGCGAGTCTCGATCACCAGATCTGGTTCCACCGTCCGCATCGTTCGAACGACTGGCACTTCTACGAGATGTCGTGCACGGCCTTCGTCGGTGGACGCGGTCTGACGTTCGGCCACGTCTACGGTGCCGACGGCACGCACGTCGCGACGATCGCTCAGGAGACGTTGGTGCGCTGGCGGACACCTTCGACGTAAGGACTGATCGCCTCGTCGATCAATGGGGTGAGCCACTCCGCGTATTTCGTGGTGATGTGGTTCGAGTCGCGGTACACGAGGAGATTTCCGACGATGACGGGACACGCCTTGTCCGTGCACATCCAGTTCGTCACATCCAGTACCTGCGCGCCGTTGTCGACCGCGGCCGCGATGTTCGTGTCGAGTCGCGACTGTCGAATGCCGCGTTCGCGCGAGAACGCACAGTTGCCGACGCTCGACACGTTCTCCGACAGACAGATGGGTACGTCGCGACCCGGGTACGGGGTGTCGGTGATGAGCACCGGCTCGGTCCCCCCGGCGCGCAGTTCGGGGATGAGCTCGGCGAACCCGTCGAGCCACACCTGGTCGGGGAACGGTTGTTGAACGCCGACCTGTTGCAGGCGATTCGAGTACGAGATGAAGACGACGGCGACACGCTCCTCTGCGAGGCGCTTCTTCACGTTCGCCCGCCACGGTTTGCACTGGGGGTACGTGGCACCGACGGTCGAGTTGTAGGTGATCTGTTCGATCGGCGTGCAGCCCAACTTCGTCAGCGCCAACAGGCGCCACCCCCGTTGCTTGGCGATTGCGTCGAGGGCATCGAACCACTGAGCGGCGTGAGAGTCACCGAACAATGCGACGGTGAAACTCGAAGTCGTGTCACCGAACACGCATTCACCGGGTTCGGTGGATCCTGCATCGAGGTGGCAGCCGTCGTTGTAGATGACCGGCTTGTCACCGGTCGCGCCGGCGAGCGACGGCTCGAGGTTCTTCGGCACCTTTTCGGTTGCAACACCTTCGACGACGGCGGCGAGCGGTTCGGTCGGGCTCACCACGGGTGGGGGAGGCCCGGCAGGAACGGTGGTGGTTGTCGAGTCGACAACGGTCGACGTCGACTCGCTCGCCGGCGCGGTGTCGGTGGAAGTGGGCGGAGCGGTCGGTGAGATTGACGTCGACGTTGCACTGAGGAAGGTTGGCGTCGTCGCAACGACGTCGGTCGACAGGTCGACCGACTTGTTGCGCAAGAGCACACCTGCGCCGATGCTGACGACGACGAGCGCGGCACCGACGGCGAGTGTGAGGTTGTTGCGTGCGGCAAGTGGTCGGGAGTGACGTACGGGGTTCTCGACGAATCTGTATGAAAGGTCGGCGGCGACGACCGAACCCGCGACGAGCAGAAGGCGTTCCATGGCCGACGGTGAACCGTCGAGCGCGGCTTCACCGATGATCAGTGCGGGCCAGTGCCACAGGTAAATGGAATACGAACGCGCGCCGATCCATTGCAGGATCCCCCGACGCAGCACGACGACGGGTCCGCGCGTTGCATCGTCGCCTGCGGCAAGAACGAGAACGGTGCCGATGACGGGCGCAAGTGCGAGTACGCCCGGAAACGCCATTGCCTCGCTGATCGCGAAACACGCCGCGACGATGACGC
>DAINNS010000080.1:0-6639 GCA_036735765.1 Ilumatobacteraceae bacterium
AAGTCGGCCGATGCGAACAACGCCCGTTGAGCCAGCATGTCCCGCGACTCGTCGAAGACGCTCACGGTGACATCGTTCGAGACTTCATCCCGAACCAACGTTGCAAGTCGTTCGAGATACGGCGCATCGCGGTGCGTGGTCCCGTGCAACTGAGGCACGAGAATCACTTCGCCCGCTACCCCCGAGCACAATTCGGCCACCGCCGCGGCCACCGCCGCGTCGTAACTGGCGCGCCGCGCGGTGGGCGATGCGTCACCGTCATACTTCCAGTCGATTGCCGAAACGACCACGCGCCGCGTCGAAGAGTCGCGCGGAACGGCCGGCACCGACACCTGCAAGGCGGCGTCGACCGTGACGCGCACCTCGACGTTGCGTCGACGCGTACCGAACAGGGAACGAATGTGTGCCGCAGAAATCTCTTCGCGCACGAACACCGCGTCGAAGCACCGGTAGGTGACCCGACGGAACGGATTGGCCCACGCCTTGGCAAAGGGTCCCGCGGACGTGGCGTACAGCACGGCGGGCTTGCGGTGAATGCGCGCCATCCACACGTACAACCAGTGCACCGGTTCGTGGCCGATGTAGATGTCGCCGAAATACGGGCCACCGGGGGCCGACACCACGACGTCGGCGCTGCGGTACGCCGCGATAGTTGCAACACCGACCCGACCGAGAACCGCGCGCACACGCGTGACGAGATACAAGACGAGCCGCAGGCCTTCGAGTGGCGACAACTTGAGCGAGATCCACTCGACCTCGAAGCCCGACGACGCGGCGAGCTCCCGCGCCGAACGGTCGTCGGCGAACTGATGAACGACGGTGAATCGCACCGGTCCATCGATCGCCCGGGCGACGCCCGACAGCATTCCGTGCAGTGCGGCCTCGTCGCCACGGTTGTCCCCGTGTTGGTTGACGATCAGCACGTGACGAACGGACTGCTGACCCACGCGACGAGTGTAACTGTGGGCGATAATTGGACCGTGGGAGACCGTCGTTACGTGCTCGGAAAGATGTCGCCGGACCCGGCGAGCCTCGCGCCCGCTCGAGCCGACGAATACATCACGCCTGATGGACGACCCACTGCCGCCTACCGCGAACGACTGCGGCGAGTCCCGAATCTCCGCAATGCGCTGACCACCGCATCGCTCTACGTACAGACCATCGGCGTACTCACGGTCGCGGTCGTCGTCGACAACATTCCCGTACGTGTCGCCGCGTTCTTGCTGATGGGCCGCGCCCACGCACAGTTCCTCTCACTCATGCACGAAGCCGCACACAGACTGTTGTTCTCGCACAAGCGCTCGAACGATTTCGTCGGAAATTGGCTGCTCGGGTTCCCGTCGTTCACAAGTACGCCCGCGTACCGCCGCGTCCACATGGCTCACCATCGCGCGGAATTCGGACCCGACGAACCCGACATTCCGCTGTATGCGAACTACCCGGTTTCGCCGGCCAGTTTGCGCCGCAAGCTCGTGCGCGATGCCTTCGGAATCACGGGAGCAAAGCTCTTGCGCTCGCAGTTGCGCGGACTGCGTTCACCCGATGTGCGTGTACGGCGCACGCAACAGAAGATCTGGGGAATGCAGTTCGTTCTGCTCGCATGCGGCTTCGCGGTGGGTGCACCCTGGCTCTATCCATTGTTCTGGCTGCTGCCGAACATGACCGTGTGGCGCGTCATCAACCGCCTGCGGTCGATCGCCGAACACGGCGGCATGACCGCGGGCGCCGACCGGCGCATGTCCACACACGCGGTGCGCCAACGTTGGTTAGCGCGGTTCTTCCTCGTCCCGTACAACATCGGATTCCACACCGCCCACCACGTCGACGCGGGCGTTCCTTTTCGCAATCTGCCCGACTACACCCGCCGCCTCCGCGCCGCCGGCTACATCTCGCCTGCCCGCGAGTACGGGTCGTACCCACGCATCTGGCGGGCGCTCGCGGGTGGGTCGGAATTACCACTACCTGCATAGTGAAAACCCCCGCGGGGGCTCTTAGACTTCGGGCTGTGAGCCTTCTTTTCCGCGTCGAATCCCTCCACGCCGCGCCCGTCTCCGACGACGATGAAGCGGTCACCCCGAAGGAAATCCTGCGGGGTCTCGACCTCACCGTCAACGAGGGCGAGATCCACGCCATCATGGGCCCGAACGGCTGCGGAAAGTCGACACTCGCCTCCACGCTCCTTGCCTCGCCCGAGTACCACGTCACCGGAGGTCGACTTCTCTACAAGGGCGAGGACATCACCGACTGGTCGACCGACGTGCGCGCAAAGGCGGGCATCTTCCTCGCCTTCCAATACCCGCAGGAAATCGCCGGCGTTTCGGTGATCCAGTTTCTGCGCCAGGCACTGTCGGCGCGCAAGGGCATCGACCTGTCGGTGCTCGAATTGCGCCTGTCGGTCATGGACTGGATGAAGCGTCTCGGCATGGACTCGTCGTTCGTCGACCGCTACCTGAACGAGGGTTTCTCGGGCGGCGAAAAGAAGCGCAACGAGATCATGCAGATGGCGATCCTCGAACCCGACCTCGCGATCCTCGACGAAACAGACTCGGGCCTCGACATCGACGCGCTGCGCATCGTGGCCAAGGGAATCCGCGAGGTCCGTGTCGACAGGCCGAACCTTGGCATCGTCCTCATCACCCACTACCAGCGTCTGCTCGACGAACTGCAGCCCGACTTCGTCCACATCATGGTCGACGGCCGCATCGTGAAGTCGGGTGGCATGGAAATCGCCGCCGAGCTCGAGAAATCGGGCTACGAGGCGTACCGCTGAGGCACGGAACAACACCATGAGTTTCGACCCCGTTGTCGTGAAGAAGGACTTTCCCCTTCTCGAACGCGAAATCAACGGCAAGCCGATCGTCTATCTCGACTCGGCGAACACGTCGCAAAAGCCGCGTCAGGTCATCGACGCCATGTCGCGGTTCATGGAAACTTCGTACGCACCGATCAACCGCAGCGCCTACCAACTGGCCGCCGAGTCGACCGATGCATTCGAAGGTGCCCGGGCCGCAGTACGCCGCTTCATCAACGCACCGAAAGTGCACGAAGTCGTCTTCACCAAGAACGCCACCGAAGCACTGAACCTCGTCGCACAGTCATGGGGTTCGGCCAACCTCCGCGCCGGCGATGTGGTCGTGCTCACCCACATGGAACACCACGCGAACATCGTGCCGTGGCACATGCTCGCGGCCGAGCGTGGCATCGAAATTCGTTGGGTTCCTCTCACCGCCGACGGCCAACTGGACCTCACGAACCTGCCCGTGCTCCTCGATGGCGCGAAGATCTTCTCCTTCACCGCGATGAGCAATGTCCTCGGCACGCTCACGCCCGTCAAACATCTCGTCGACGCCGCACACGCGGCCGGTGCCATCGCCATCGTCGACGGCTGCCAGTACGTGCCCCACAATCCGACCGACGTGCAGGCCTGGGGAGCTGACTTCCTGGCATTCTCTTCGCACAAGCTCTGCGGCCCCTCGGGCATCGGTGTGCTGTGGGGCCGCGAGGCTCTCCTCGACGCGATGCCGCCGTTCCTCGGCGGTGGCAACATGATCGCCGACGTCCGCCTCGACGGTTTCACGTGTGCCGAACTTCCCGCCAAGTTCGAAGCCGGCACGCCCGCCATCACCGAAGCCGTCGGCATGCATGCGGCGATCTCGTACCTCTCGTCGCTCGGAATGGACAACGTTCGCGCGCACGAGATCGAGGTCACCAAGCACGCCATCGCCACGCTGAAGGCGCGTTACGGCGACGACATCACCATCCACGGCCCCACCGACACGGCCGTACGCGGTGCCACCCTCTCCTTCAAGTTCAAGGATGTCCATCCCCACGACGTGTCGCAGGTTCTCGACCAGGCCAACGTGTGCGTCCGCGCCGGCCACCACTGCGCCAAGCCGCTCATGAAACTGCTGGGCGCCAACGCCACTGCCCGAGCGAGCTTCTACATCTACAATTCCAACGCCGATGCCGATGCACTTGCAGATGCACTGGCCGATGCCGGAGACTTGTTCGGCTTCTGAACAGAGCCTTCTCGATTGCCAGCGAAAACCGACGACCGGAGTACCGATGCCAGGATTGGAAGACCTCTACCGCGAGATCATTCTCGACCACTATCGGACGCCCCGTAACCGCGGCGAGCTCGCCCCACCGGCCGTGCGCGCCGAAGGACACAACCCTTTGTGTGGCGATGAGATCCAGGTGTACCTCGACGTCAAGGACGGTGTGGTCACCGACATCAAGATCGGCGGACAGGGTTGTTCGATCAGCCAAAGTTCAGCATCGATGATGTCGGCCGCCGTCAAGGGCAAGTCGGTCGACGAGATCCGCAATCTCGTTCGCCGCTTCAAGCACATGATGTCGATCGAAGAGGAAGACGAAAACGCGCCCGCGCTCGACGAGTCGAAGCCTCTCGGCGACTTGGAGGCGTTGCGCGGAGTCGTGAAGTTCCCGGTGCGCATCAAGTGCGCAACCCTCGCGTGGAACACGCTCCTCGACGGCCTCGAACAGTCGAACTGACGAATTCACACTCCTGCAACTGCGATCGGGGGATTCGCATGCCACAGATACCTGCACAAATTGCCGACATCACCGTCGACTGGTTGAACGAAGTTCTTCCGGCCGACGTCGGTCGCGTGAAGGGCTTCGCAACCCAACGCTTCGGGACGGGCGTCGGGATCCTCGGTGAACTCGCGCGTCTGACCCTCGACTACGTCGACGGCCCGGGCGCGGGTCCCGCGACCATCGTCGCCAAGTGCCAGTCGCCCGCGCCCGAGAACCAGTTCCTCGCGCAGGCGATGGGCTTCTATCTGCGCGAAGTGAACTTCTACCGCGACGTTGCCACGCGCCTTTCGATTCGTGTGCCCAAGCCGTACTTCGCGGACTGCGGCGCCGACGGACTTCCGTTCGTGATCCTCATCGAGGAGATCACCGACGCCCACTGCCCCGACCAGATCACCGGCCTCACACTTTCTGAAGCCGAGCGGATTCTCGAGACGGTTGCACGTCTGCATGCGGCGTTCTGGGAAACCAAAGAGTTGTACGAGCTCACGTGGCTGCCGCCGATGAACAACCCGCTCTACAAAGCGGGCAAGGCGATGGCAGAGGCCCAGTGGCCGCACTTCAAGGAACACTTCGGCCCGCGCCTCGACGGCGCGATGCTCGACGCACTGCACAAGGCGTGCGATCTCTACCCCGACATGCTCGATTGGTGGGTGCAACAGGGTCACCAAACCTTCACGCACACCGACTGTCGCGCCGAGAACTACCTCTTCGGTGGAAGTGCGGGAGCCGACACCATCACGATGATCGACTTCCAGTTGAGCACCCGCCACGTCGGCGCATGGGATGTGTGCAATCTCCTCGCTGCTTCGTTGACGCCAGAAATGCGCCGTCGTCACGAGGATCACCTCATCAACCACTACTTCACCAAGGTCAGCGAGTTTGCCGCCGACCAGCCCGGCTTCAAGGGTTATTCCCTCGACCGCCTGTGGTACGACTACCGCGCCGCATTGCTGCAACAGGGCGTCGCGCAGGTCATCACGTCGAATCTTCAGGGTGGCAACGAACGCGGCGACGAACTGCTGGAAGAACTGCACATGCGCCCGCTCATCGCCGCCATGGACCACAAGGTCGGCGAGATCGTGAAGGACATCAAGTGACCGACATTCTCCCCCCGCCCGCCGACACCGACCTCGAAGAGATCCACGACCGCAGTTACGTCGTGAAGTCGTACAGGAAAGACGATCGCACCATCGTCCTGCGCGGTGCCGTCCGCGACGAAAAGCCGGCCGGCCTCTACATTCCCGACGACCCCGAACCGCTTCCCCTTCACCACATGATCGTGGCCCTCACGGTCACCATGCCCGAGATGATCATCACCGACGCGCGAGTCGAATTCGAGGTGTACCCGCACGGAGGTTGCCCCGCGATCACGTCGCACTACGAGAAACTCATCGGACTCAGCATCGCGCGCGGCTTCACCCACAAGGTTCGCGAGCTGTTCGGCGGGCCGCGTGGCTGCACGCACACCACTGCGCTCCTCCAGGCGATGGCACCCGTCGCGATTCAAAGCGTGTGGTCGATGCGCGCGTTGAACGTTGCGAAGGGCACCGTTCAACCCGAACCCGAGCCAAAGACGCGCGAAGAACGCCTCGCCCGCATGCGTTTCAACCTCAACACGTGTCACATCTGGGATGAAAACGGCGAACAGGCACAAATCGTCGCCGACGGCGGCGACATCGGCCTTCCCATTTGGATCACCGACCGCTACGCCAAACTCGGCCGCGACCCCATGGAATGGCGCAAAGGCATGGGTGGTGGATGAACACCCATGCCGGATAGGCATGGAATGGGCGGCGGTTAGAGGACGAAGATGGGCTTGATGGTGGCGCCGGATTCGCTGTCGTGTTGCGCTTCGTTGATTTGGTCGAGGCGATAGGTCTTCACGAGTTTCTCGATCGGGAACATGCCACGGCGATGCCATTCGATCATCTTCGGAATGAACTCCGCCGGGTAGGCGTCGCCTTCGATGACGCCCTTCACGGTCTTTCCGTCGAGGAAACCCGATGATGAGAACGCGATGTCGCCCATCACCACTCCGACAACGGCAAGCGTGCCCGTTGGCCTCAGGGCGTCGACCGC
>DAINNS010000081.1:0-1609 GCA_036735765.1 Ilumatobacteraceae bacterium
TGAGTGAATGCCGCACGGTGTTGCGGAAGTCGAGCGGGCCCTTGCGGCCGTGGCGGCGCTTGCGCGCCAGACGCGCGGCCAACTTTCGCGTCAACGGGTACAACGCCTTCTTCAGGCTCTGCATCTCGTCGCGTGACGCATGCATGAACTCGACGTCCTCGGGCAAGGGCTTGCGCAACGTCTTCGCCATGGCTTCGGCACCGCGGTCGGCGACCAGACGACGTCGGATCTCGGCTTCGATTTCCTGCTTGAACTGTTCGATGCGGTGATTCATTTCATCGTTCTCGAGACGCTTTTCGAGATCGGTGATGGGCTGCTGGCCGTCGTCGGACTTCGCCTGTTCGATCTTGCTCATCATGTTGTCGAGGTCGAGATTGCGCAGGGTGCGGTACAGGTAGTACGTACCACCGACGGGACGTCCCGGCTCCATGCCGGCGAACCGTTGCACGGCCTGCTTGGCGAGCGCACGCATCATCGCCTGGTCGCCGTCCATCAGCGCCCGCATGAGCAGGTTCATCAATTCTTCCTGCGTGAGCGAGTCCATCGCCCCCGCGCCGCCCTTGCCCTCGCCCTGGCGCATCTGTTCTTGCATCTCGCGCCAGAAGTCGCCGGCGTCCTCGTCGTCTTTCAGCGCGTATTCGGGCCCCCGCAAACTGAAGTAGACCTCGAAGACCGTCTCGAACGCCCGCCAGTGGGCGGAGTTCTTCACAAGTGTGGCGCCGAGCGCCCACTTGAAGGCCTCGCGATCTTCGAGAGGGATCTGCTTGATCGCCTCCATCGCGTCGAGGTTCTCGGTCAGGCTGACCGGCAAACCCGCGTTGCGCAGTTCGGCGACGAAGCCGGACATCAGGTCGAGCATCGTGCGCTTCTCGCTACTTGTCCGACGACAGTTCCTTCGCCGCCTTGGCGATGTCGGTCTGGTACTTGAGGAGGATGTGCAGGGTTTCCTTGGCCTGGTCGGCGTCGATGTGCTCGATGCCGAGCAGCATCAAAGTGCGCGCCCAGTCGAGGGTCTCGCTGACGGACGGTGCCTTCTTCAGGTCCAACTGACGGATGCTGCGCACGATGCGCGCGATCTGGTCGGCGAGATGCTCGGAGATCCCGTCGACCTTGGCCAGCACGATTTCCTTTTCCCGATCCATGTCGGGATAGTCGACGTGGAGGAAGAGGCAACGGCGCTTCAACGCCTCGGAGAGTTCGCGCGTGTTGTTCGATGTGAGGAACACGAGCGGGATCTGCTTGGCGGTGATGGTTCCGAGCTCGGGAATCGACACCTGGTACTCGCTCAGGATCTCGAGCAGAAGCGCCTCGGTCTCGACTTCGACGCGGTCCACTTCGTCGATCAGCAAGACCACCGGCTCGTCGGCGCGGATGGCCTCGAGAAGCGGACGGGTCAAGAGGAATTCCTCGCTGAAGATGTCGTCGTGGACTTCCGACCAAGAGTCGCTGTTCTTGTCGGCCTGAATGCGCAACAACTGCTTCTTGTAGTTCCACTCGTAGAGGGCTTTGGATTCGTCGAGGCCCTCGTAACACTGAAGACGAATGAGTCGCGCACCGATGAGGTCGGCGATGCTCTTGGCGAGCTGGGTCTTGCCGGTTCCGGAGGGAC
>DAINNS010000081.1:1619-6602 GCA_036735765.1 Ilumatobacteraceae bacterium
GAGGACGGGCTTGCCGAGTCGGTCGGCAAGGAATGCCACGCTCGCAATGCCGTCGTCGGCGAGATAGTTGACCTTTTTCAGGCCTTCACGGACAGCCTGCACTGAATCGAAGCGGTTCCCCATGCCTGCACCCTACCGTTCGGTAGGGTTGGCTCACCAATGGATGCGCCGCGCGACCTGCTGCGAACCAACGTCGCCGTCGCCGCGGGAACCGCGGTGTCACGTGTCACGGGTCTCGCCCGGATTGTCGTGTTCGGCATCGTCATCGGCCAGACCGCCGTGGCCGATGCGTACGACGGTGCCAACAATTCACCCAACTCCATCTACGAACTCCTCATCGGCGGAGTGTTCTCCGCGGCATTGGTACCCGTCTTCACGCGGCTCTTCCACGATGACGACGACGAAGCCGAACGCGCAGTCGTGTCAACGGCAGTCGTCACGCTCGCCGCGCTCACGGCGGTCGCCGTCGCGTGCGCACCCCTCATCTTCCGACTGTTTTCGTTGAACCCTGCTTCGGGAATCGACGCCGACCGATACCGCGACGTCGGCACGATGCTTGCTCGGGTTTTTCTCGTCCAGATCTTTTTCTACGGTCTCACCGCGCTCGCCACAGCGGCATTGAACGCACGGCGCAGGTTCACTGCCGCTGCCTGGGCACCCGTCGCCTCGAACGTCGTCATCGTCGGATTGCTGGCTCTCATCCCGTTGTCGATCGATGGGCGACCCGGCCTCGACACCGTTGCCGACAACGCGGGCGTGCGTTGGCTGTTGGGGGGTGGCGCGACCCTCGGCATTGCAGCGACGTCTCTCATCGTGCTTCTCGTGGCACGCACTGCAGGTCTGTCCATCGGAGTCCGACCCGACTTCCGCCACCCGGCTGTTCGCCGCCTCGCACGTTTGTCGCTTTGGACCTTCGGCTACGTACTCACCAACCAGGTCGCGCTGGTCGTCGTGCGCAACCTCGCCGAACCCGGCAGCGGAGGCCCCGATGCGTACACGAAGGCATTCACGTTCTTCCAACTTCCCCATGCGCTTCTCGCCGCTTCGATCACCACGACCTTTGCGCCCGACCTCGCACGAGCCGCGGCCTCAGCCGATCGGGAAGCCTTCGTTGCTCGGCTGTCGCTCGGGGTGCGACTCATCACGATGCTCACCCTGCCGTTCGCCGCGCTGTTCTTCGTCACGTCGCGACCGATGGTCGGCGCGCTTCTCCAGCACGGCAACTTCACCGCGGATGCCGCACACACCACCGCCCGCGCACTGATGGGCTTCTCCGTCGGCCTCGTCGGTTTCTCGGTCTACCTCTTCGTCCTGCGGGGCTTCTACGCCCACGAGGACACCCGCACGCCCTTCGTCATCAACTGTTTCGAGAACGCGCTCAACGTGGTGCTCGCAGTCGCCTTGGTCGGGCGCCACGGCGTACTTGGCCTCGGTCTGGCATTTGGCATCGCATACCTCGTCAGTGCGGTTGTTGCGTTGGTCGTCGTCGAACGTCGTCACCCCGAGTTCGGTTCATTCGCATTGGTGCGTTCTCTCGCACCGATGTTTGCCGCAACCGTTCCGGCTGCTGTGGCGGCATGGGCGGTCGGTCGCGCACTCGGTGACACCGCGGGAATCGGCGCCATGATCAGGGTTGCGGCTTGTTACCTGGTGGGCGGAATCGCCTACGTCGCAGCCTTGAGAGTGTTGCGCGTGCGCGAGACGACCGAACTAGTCGACAGATTGCGCGGCTTCAGCGCAAGGCGCTGAGAACCACCATCTCGTCGCGGTGCACGACGAGGGTCGAGGCTCCGTCGGCAAGATCTGCCGTCCGTTTCCCGACCAGCGCGGCGAGTTCGGAACGGGACATCGCCACTGAGCCACGCGCAACGAGTTGACCCGACGAGTCGACGATGTCGACAACGTCGCCATTTCCAAAGTCGCCGTCCACTGACGAGACCCCGGGCGACAACAACGATGTGCCACGTGACTCGATTGCGGAAACGGCTCCGGCATCCACGACCACGCGCCCCTCGGGTTGGGCAGCGAATGCGATCCACAGCCGTCGCGCAGAGAGTTGGCGGTCGCGTCCGAGGAACGTCGTTCCGACCGAAACTGCGGGATCCACCGCATCAACGAGCACGTTGTCGCGGGCGGCACGGGCGATGACCGTTCGCACACCGGACCACGACGCAATGCGCGCGGCCGACAGCTTCGACGCCATGCCGCCACTGCCGCGAGCTGTCCCCGCGCTGCCCGCGGCCACACTGAGCAGGTCGTCGTCGGTGGACACGACGTCGATCAACTTTGCATCCGCGTTCGAGCGCGGGTCGCTGGTGTAGAGACCCTCTTGGTCCGTGAGCAACACCAGCACGTCGGCCGCAACGCTGTGCGCAACCAGCGCGGCGATGCGGTCGTTGTCGCCGAACCTGATTTCGTCGTTCGCGATGGCGTCGTTCTCGTTGATGACGGGCAGCACGCCGAGTTCGAGCAGACGCGTCAGCGTCTGTCGAGCGTGAAGGTACTGCTGACGGTCTCCGAAGTCGTGGGGCACCAGAAGAACCTGGCCCGTCACGACACCGTGCGGTGCGAAGACGGTGTTGTAACGCTCCATCAAGCGACTCTGGCCGATCGCGGCAAGCGCCTGCAGGGTTCCCACGTCGGACGGCCGCTGCGCAAGACCAAGGGCAGCGACACCGGCGGAAACGGCACCACTGGTGACGAGAAGAACCTCGTGGCCGTCATTGCGCAACCGCGCGATCTGTGACGCGAGAGAAGTGAACATGTCGGCGTTCAACGATCCATCGGAGTGCGTGACCGAACTCGTGCCCACCTTCACGACGACGCGCATGTCAGAGCTCCGCCGTGTATTCGAAGGAGAACTCACCGATGTGCACGACATCGCCGTCTTGCGCACCCGCACGCGACAGCAGACGTCCGACACCCATCTTCTTCAGACGTTCATCGATGTAGTTCAGCGCCTCGGGAGACGTGATGTCGTTCAATGCGACCGAGCGCACGGCGTTGCGGCCGTGAATGCGGAACTCGTTTTCGCCGACCCGTTCGACGTAGGTGCCCTCGGGTTCGGGGCGCAGGATGACCGTCGCCTCGCGCGGCGGAATCGCCTCGCGGGCCTGCGACACGATCTGGGCGAGCTTTCCGACGACGGCCCGCACTCCTTGGCGGGTGACAGCCGACATCGTGAGACCCGACCAAGCCTCGACAACCGCCGCATCCGCGACATCGACCTTGCTTCCCACCACGATGCGGGGACGCTCGACCAGACCGGGATCGTAGGCCTCGAGTTCGCGCAACAAGACGCGCTCTTGCTCCTCGGGAGCCATGCCGTCCATCGGCGCCAGGTCGACGAGGATGCACAGCGCGCGCGCCCGTTCGATGTGACGCAGAAACTGATGGCCGAGGCCGCGGCCTTCGCTGGCGCCCTCGATGATGCCCGGAATGTCGGCAACGACGAACTCGGTCGAATCGTCGACGCGCACGACGCCGAGATGGGGCTCGAGGGTCGTGAAGGGATAGTTCGCAATTTTCGGCTTCGCCGCCGATATCGAACTGATGAACGTGCTCTTGCCCGCGTTCGGGAAGCCGACGAGCGCGACGTCAGCCATCAGCTTCAGTTCCAGCTTCAACCAACGTTCGGCGCCGTATTCGCCCTGTTCGGCGAACTTCGGAGCGCGCCGTCGGTTCGAGAGGAATCGTGCGTTGCCGCGGCCACCACGACCGCCCTCGACCACCAGCCACCGATCGCCGTGGGCCACAAGGTCGGCCAGCACCTCACCGGTGTACATGTCGCGCACGACCGTGCCCTCGGGCACCCGCACCTCGAGGTCGCGACCGGACCTGCCGTGCAGGTCCTTGCCCATCCCGTTCACACCATCGTCGGCGCGACGGTGGGGGTGGTCACGGAAAGCCAGCAACGAAGCAACGTTGTGGTCGGCAACCAGCCAGACGTCGCCGCCCTTGCCGCCATCGCCTCCGTTCGGGCCGCCGAACGCAACGGGACCCTCGCGGCGGAAACTCACACAGCCGGCTCCGCCATCGCCGGCGCGCACGTTCAATTGGCACTCGTCGACGAAGGCACTCATGGTGTGAATCAGGCTAATGGCGCACACCTGTCACCTATCGTCTCTTTTGTGAGCGGTTCGACTCCCCCTTCCGACTCCGCAAGCCGTGCCGCAGTGTGGGCCTCCACGATGGCCGGCCACGTGCTGTCACATTCTTCTGCCGAGGTTCGCTTCGCGCACTCCGACTCGCACGCATCCACCGGGGCACACCGTCTCGTGTCGCGCGACGAACGCGAGGATCACGAGAACACCCTCCTCGCCCCCAACGCAACACGCTCGATCGGCGCGGGCACACGCACACGACACGAAGAACCCGATCCGTTCCGTACCTGCTTCGAACGCGACCGCGATCGCATCCTGCACGCGGCGGCCTTCCGTCGCCTTGCGGGCAAGACACAGGTTTTTGTCTTCCCCGACGACCACCAGCGCACGCGTCTCACGCATGCTCTCGAGGTGGCGCAGGTGGCCACCGCGATTGCACGAGCACTGGGTCTCAACGTGGCACTGACCGAGGCAATCGCGCTCGGCCACGACTGTGGTCATGGTCCCGGCGGTCATGCCAGCGAAGATGCCCTCAGCCCGTTCGTCGACGGCGGATACGACCACGCACTGTGGGGCGCCGACGTCACCCTCGCGTCATTGAACCTGTGTCGCGAAACCCTCGACGGTATTCGCAACCACTCATGGTCGCGTCCCGCACCGATGACTCCCGAAGGCGAGGTCGTGTCGTGGGCCGATCGCATCGCCTACGTCTGTCACGACTTCGAAGATGCCGCCGATGCGCGCGTCGTCTCGGAGAACGACCTGCCGTACATCGTCCGCGAGCGATGCGGCACCACTCGCGCCAAACAGATCTCGTCGTTCATCGTCGGCATGCTCGACGCCACCCGCGCCACGGGTCGCGTGGCCATGACGACCGACA
>DAINNS010000082.1:0-6525 GCA_036735765.1 Ilumatobacteraceae bacterium
CACGTACTCACAGACCGGCGCAGCGTTCGGTTACCAACTCGTCTGGACCTCGCTGATCGCTCTGCCCTTCGCCGTGGCCGTGCAGGAAGCCACCGCTCGGTTGGGCCTGTATTCCGGCAAGGGCTTGGCCGCACTCATCAAGGCGAACTTCCGCCGCTGGGTGTTGTTCCTTGCGTTGGTTCTGGTTGTCGGAGCGAACACGTTCAACATCGGCGCCGATCTTGGATCGATGGCGGCCGCGACGAACCTCGTCGTGCCCGTGCCACAGGTGGTCCTTCTTCTCTTCTTCGGTGCGGGCATCGCGGCCCTCGAGATCGCAATCCCCTACCACCGCTACGCACGCATCCTGCGCTGGTTGTGTCTGTCGCTCGTCTCGTATCTCGTCGTCCTGTTCATCGTCAACGTGGCGTGGTCAGAGGTGGCGTCGCGGCTCTTCATGCCGAGGCTTGAGTTCTCCCGGCCACAAATCGCGGCCTTGATCGCGATCTTCGGAACCACGATCTCGCCGTATCTCTTCTTCTGGCAGACGGCCGAAGAGGTCGAGGAGCTGAACGACGGTGGCCACGACGGGCCGCCCACGAGGGATCAGTTGATGGCGATGCGTGGCGACGTCGTCGCGGGAATGTCGTCCGGTGTCGTGGCGATGTTCGCGATCATGGTCACGGCGGCAGCGACGCTGCACACCGAAGGAATCACGACGATCGGCACCGCCGAGGAAGCGGCGCGAGCGCTCGAGCCGCTGGCGGGGCGGCTTGCCGGGTTCGTCTTCACGTTGGGAATCGTCGGCACGGGTCTCTTGGCCGTACCGGTGTTGGCCGGATCGACGTCGTACGCGATCGCCGAAACGTTCGGCTGGCGCGAAGGACTCAGCCTCAAGATGTCGCAGGCCCGTGCGTTCTACCTCGTGATCCTCGGTTCGATGTTCGTCGGCATTGCGATGAACATGCTCGGCCTCGACCCCGTGCGCAGCCTTTATTGGTCGGCAATCCTCAACGGCATCGCAGCGCCACCATTGATCTTGATGATCTTCCTGCTGTCGCGCAAACGTGCATTGATGGGTGAACACGCCAGCGGACCGCTGTCGCAGGTGGTCGTCCTCGGCGCGGCGCTGCTGAGCGCAGCATTGCCCGTGGCGTATTTGTTCGCGCGTTAGCCGCCGATGGACGCAAGCGCCTGACGAATCAGTTCGCGAGCGGCCGCCTGCTTTTCCTGGAACGTGGCGAAGTCGGGTGGCGACTGACCAAGTGCCTCGTCCGCTTCGGCAAAGAGAACGTCGGCCCGTGCCAGCAATTCGGCGGGAGTCTGGCCCGTGGTGCCGGGAACCGTCGTCTCGGGCTTGGTGCCGGTGTCGGTCGATCCGGAGTCGGTGCTTCCCTGGTCGGTCTCGGTCGAATCCGTGCCCTTGCCGTCGTCGACCCTGTCGCCGAGGTCGGTGTCGAATCCCGCGAACAACTTCCCGATTGCCGCACTGACGGAATCAGCGATCACCGACTCGTCCTTGTACGACGCCATCACCTTGCGCACGAACACCTGACGCGCAGCGGAGTCGTCGGGGCGCACGAACAGCGGCCGCACGTAGACCAGACCCTTGCCAACCGGAACGATCTGAAGGTCGCCGTAGACGACACGAGAGCCGCGCAGGTCGAGAGGAGTGATGGTTTGCGAGATGATCGGGTCGCTGTCGAACTGCGCCGCAACCGTGGCCGGGCCGGGTGGCAACGGGTCGTCGAACTGATACAGCGTCAACTTGCCGAACGATGCCGGATCGCTGGACACCACCATCAACGAACGCAGTTCTTTGCGGGCGTCGTCAGACGAGAACGGCACGAACGGCCGCAACATCGAGAACGTGGGTGTCTTCACCTTGCCGGTGGGGTCGTGGAAAATCGTGTAGTAGGGCTCGAAACGCTCGACGTTCGCTTCTTGCACGTCGACCGCGTCTCCGGTGCCCGTTGCCGTACCCGCAAGACCGCCCGCGAGCGTCGTCGACTGCTCGGGCTCGAGTGGTGGTGCCTGTGCCACGCTCCACGCACCGTCACGGTTGAAGAAAAGGTTGGGGTCGTCGAAGTGGTACTTCGCGTACACGTTGGTCTGCACCCGGAAGAGGTCCTCGGGGTAACGGAAGTGCGCGCTGAGCGACTTCGGTGCCTTGTCACCGTCGGTGAACAGATCGGGGAATGCGGCTCGCCACATTCTGATGATTGGATCCTTGTCGTCGATCACGTAGAAGGTGACCTCGCCCGTGTAGGCATCGACGACTGCCTTCACGCTGTTGCGTGCGTAGTTGAATGAATGTGAGAGACCGCCACCGGGGGTCAACTGGTCGGTGTTGGCGCGTTGCGCATAGGGGTAGCGACTGGTCGATGTGAATGCGTCGATCACCCAATCGACCTTGCCGTCGTGCACGACCGGATACGGATCGGCGTCGTAGGTGAGGAACGGCGCCAACTTCTCGACGCGATCACGAACGTCGCGCACGAGGAGAATCTGGGAATCACCGTCGACGAGACGCGAACCGAAAAGGTTGTACTCACCGAAGTTGACGGCCATCGCCACGCGCTTCAGTGTCGAGTCGAGCCTGATCCCCGCCTTGCCCTTGTAGTCGAGGGGCTTCTCACCCGCACAGGGCTGTTCGGGGGTTCCGGTGTTCGTGATCGCGTACGTCAACGGACCCGTACCGAAGTACAACTCGGGCCGCTTCACACCAAGGTCGACGTAGACGGGTCGACCATCGGTGGTCACCGAACTTGCGGGTGCAGCCACGACATTGCAGCCATGCGTGTAGAGCAAGTGACGGGAAACCCACGTGCCGTTCGGAATGCCCGCGGAGTTGAGTTCGCGTGTGGCGAGCATGACTTGTTGCAAACGACCGTCGATCGAATAGCGGTCGACGTCGAGGTCGCGGATCGCATAGAACGAGGTGAGTCCCTGGTCGAGGGAGAAACGGTCGCGCATCTGCGTGGGTTCCAGCTGCCTCACGTCGCGCAGCGATTCGACGTTTGCCTCGACGTCTTCGAGACCAATGTTCTCCACGGCAAAGTCGACTTTTTCGACGGTGTCGAGCCCGAGTGCGGCCTTTGTTGCGTCGAGGTTGCGGTCGATGTACGGCAGTTCGCGACTGCTGACGTTGGGCTGAACGACGAAGCGCTGGATGATCGCCGGATACACGGTTCCGGCGACGAGCGCCACCACCGCCCACAGCCCGACCGCCAACACCGGCAGACGCCAACCGCGTTGCCGCACGTTCCACAGGAAGAGAATCGCGACCGCGAACGACACGAGAATCATGAGGTTCAGCGCGGGCAACTGCGCTTTCACGTCGGTGTAGGTGGCACCCTGCACGACGCCTCGCGACGAACGCGTGAGATCGAAACGCTGGAGCCAGTAGTCGGCGGCGCGCACGAGGGCAAGACCGGCCAGCAGCACCGACACGTGCACCTTCGCCTGCGGAGTCACGCGCTGTTCGGGGTCCTGCACCCTGATCGAACCGTTCACGTAGTGCGAGACGCCCGTGATGATCGCGATCAGAACGAGCGCGCCGAAGAACCACGTCACGACGAATTCGGCAAACGGCAGGCGGAACACGTAGAAACCCACGTCGTTCTTGAACAACGGGTCGTCGACACCGAAAGACTTGTGGTTGCGGAACATCATCCAGTTCTGCCACTGCGCAGATGCGGGCAGGCTGATGACAAGGCCGAGGATCAGCGCGATGAGCGTGCGCGTGAGACGACGTCGCTTGCGGAGCAACGTTCGCAGTTGCGCGAGCGCCCGCTGCTCTTGTGAATCCGGTACGGACACCGGGGCGAGACGATCGGCGATTGCGAGGTTGATCCACAACAAGAGCGCGAAGACCAGCGTGAAGGCGCCGATCAACATCCACTTGGTGCCCAGAATGCCCCAGTAGACGTCGGTGCGGCCGAGCGAACGGTGCCACAACACGTTGATGTAGAAGGTCGAGAGACTGCGAGCCGACAGAATCAGCAACAGAAGCGCCGCGACAACGGCAATGATCGCGATTCGACCGCGACCGGGCTTACGAATTCTCAGTTTGGGAATACGTGGGGAATTACCGGGCAAATCCGAGGGGTTGCGCACGCCCGCAGGCTAGTTCGGAAGGGGTGCGAGAAGGCAACGGCAGCCCGCATGTGCGAGCGGCTCGGTGTGTCCCGTCGGGAATTCCTTGCCCAACACAACACAACCCGCGAGCGAGTTGTCTTCAGCATCCGCGCACGCCGGCCCGTTCGGGTCGACCATCCAGCAGACCTGCGTGCCGGGCGCGAACGTGACGTACATACCGCGGCTGTACGCGAGGCATGCCACGTCGTCGACGTGTTCGTCGATCTGCGTCGACTTCCACTGGCGGTAGACACCGCGGATCGCCTTGGCGGCACCTTCCTTGTCGGTCGTGTGCGCGGCGAGAACCTCGCTGATCTTGTCACGCAACGGCGTGACGAGAAGACGCTTCACCGTTTCGGTGATCGCCGCATTGACGTCGGTCTTGGTCGGCATGCGCTTGGCGTCGGCGTCGACGAAGGTTGCGCCGGCCTTCGCAGCAGCCGTCACTTCGTTCGTCAACGCATCGACGTACTTGGCGGCGTGTTCAGCCAGTGTTCCGCACATCGCTTTGAGTTCCATCACCGGCTTGCGCTTGCGAAGATGCTCGAGAACCTCGTTCTCTTCGTCGGCGAGGACACGCTTGAGGTTGCGCGACATTTTGGTGACCAGCGGCGCGAGGGCTTCGGCTCGACGTTCGAAGGCCGCGTCGTTGCGCACGGGCTCGACGACCGGCATCGACTTCGTGTCGTCAGCCTTCTTGCGCACTTCGACGACGCTTCCTTCGCTCGCCTTCGACACCGACGAAGCGCGCAAGCGGGCGAAGATGTCGTCGACCTGATCACGCGGTGGTGCCGGCGCTTCTTCGATCTGCTTTTCGTCGACGGGGGCGACCGGCGAGTGGTCGACGCTCGGATGTTCCGGATTCACGCGCGTCGGTTCGGGACGCACTCGATCCTTGCCGAACAACGAAACGACGTTCGACGGCTCGGCGTGCTCGACGTGTTCAACGTGTTCAACGATGTCCGCGGCTGCTACTTCCTCGACGACGTCGTCTTCGGCAATTGCTTCTTCGATGGTCGCTGTTTCGATGATTTCGACTTCGACGACACTCTCGACGGTGACGTCGACGGATTCGACTTCGATGATTTCGTCGATGACTTCATTCAGAACTTCTTCGACAACTTCGACAGCGTCGTGGATGACGGGGCCACCCGTTGCGAATTCGGCGACCGGGGCCGGCGCGACGGGTTCTTCGCGGGCGTCTTTCTCGCGGTCGAACATCTGCACGACGGGTGTATCCAACGTGATGGGCGAGACGGGGCCCGTCGTGGGTGCAAGGTTCACGAACTCGCGCGGCAGATCATCATCGACCGACACGAGGCCGGTCATCACATCATCGGTGGCGAGACGGGCACGCTCGAAGGCGTTCAGCAACCTGTCGCGGTTGGCAACGAGCTGTTCGATCTGGGCACGGGCGAGTTCGCGGCGGCGTGCCAGTTCCGACAGGACCTTCTCGCGATACTCACGCGCCTCGTTGACCATCTCGCGGCCCTGTTGCTTGGCAAGCTCGATCTCTGCCTCGGCATCGGCTGCGGCATCGTCGCGGCGGCGCACGGCCTCGAGTTCGGCCTCTTCGCGCAGTCGGGCCGCGTCGGAAGCGGCCTCTTTGACCAGTCGAGTGGCGTTTTCCTCGGCGCGCTGGCGGATCTGAGCGCTTGCCTCGCGGGCGGCACCGAGAACACGGGCGGCCTCCTCGCCCAGCAGCGCCGTGACCACTTCTTCGTCGAGCATGCCGGGGCCGGACATGCCCCGCGTCTGCATTGCCTTCAGTTCGCTCTCCAAGAAACGCTCACGCTCTTGCAGACGGGCGAGTTCGGCCGAGACCATGCGCAGGAAGTCGCGCACTTCGGTTTGGTCATAGCCACGGCGCGCGACGGTGAACGCCGCGGCGCTGACGGCCGCGGGCGACGAAGGATCGGGGCGTGAGAATGAAATCGCCATTTGTGAAATGGTACGCCCGGGCCTCACCCCAAACGTGGCATTGCCGCGGCACGCCTCGGTTGCGTCACTTCGGGGCGGGCAACTTCCCTCCGCCATACTTCGACAGCGCATCGAGCGCATCGTCGAGCGTGGCGACGGGCACGATCGTGAGCGCCGACCCGACCGCGGCCCGCGCCGATGCGATCTCGGCGTCGGTTTGCGACTTCGGCACGAGGAACAAGTCGGCGCCGCTGCGTTTCACCGCGACGGCCTTCTGGCGCAGCGCACCGATGGCCCCCACCGCGCCGTCTTCGGCGATGGTTCCCGTCGCGGCCACCTTCGCGCGACCCATGAGGTTGCCCGGTGTCAGTTCGTCGAGCAGCGCCAACGTGAATGCGAGTCCGGCCGACGGTCCGCCGATCGCATCAGTTGAAATGTCGACCTCGAAGGGAACGTCGACCGTGCGCGTGTCGGCGGGAACGATGC
>DAINNS010000083.1:0-6353 GCA_036735765.1 Ilumatobacteraceae bacterium
GTACTGCCGATCGGTGTTCGTGAACAACGCTTCCTGCAACGCGAACGCCTCGCGGTAGGGCACGCGCCCCAACCAGCGAACGTTCAACGGTGCGGACATGGCCGGCTCAGAGCTCGGCGGTCCAGTCGCGGGTCTCGAGGATCTGCTTGATCTTCGAGAGGAAGTTGGCGGCGTACGCACCGTCGAACGCGCGGTGGTCCCAGCTCATTGCAAGGTTGCCGACCGGGTGGATCGCAATCGACTCACCGCCGTCGGGCGTATTGACGACAACGGGCTTGCGCACGATTGCATCGGTGGAGATGATCGCCACCTGTGGCTGGTTGATGACCGCCATGGTGAGGACCGAACCCGCCGATCCGTTGTTCGACAACGTGAACGTGCCGCCCTGGATTTCGTCGGGCGTGAGCTTTCGGTTCTTGGCACGCGTGCCGAGGTCGCTGATCTCGCGGGCGAGCGCGCGAAGGCGCTTGGTTTCCGCGTCACGCACGACCGGCACCAGCAAACCCTGGTAGTCGAGGTCGACTGCGATGCCGAGGTCGACGTAGTTGTGCACGACGAGTTCGTTGCCGTCGACCGACGCGTTCATGTGCGGGAACTCGGTGATCGCATCGACGACCGCGCGAGAGATGAAGGGAAGGTAGGTGAGGCTGAAGCCTTCACTCTTCTTGAATTCGTCCTTCACCTTGTTGCGGGCGCGATCGACGTTGGCGTAGTCGACCTCGACCACGCTGAACGTGTGCGGACTGACCGACTTCGACATCACCATGTGCTCGCCGGTGAGCTTGCGGATCTTCGACAGCTTGATGCGCTTTTCGCGGCCGTCTTCCGACACTGCGCCAGCTTCTTTCTTCGCGGGCGCGGGCTTTGCTGCGGGTGCAGGTGCTGCGGCCGGCGCGGGTGCTGCGGCAGGAGCGGCCGCAGGTGCAGCAGCCTTTCCACCCTGTGCATCGATGACCGCAAGCACGTCTTCGCGCGTGATGCGTCCTCCGGGACCCGTGCCCTTGATCGATGCCGCATCGAGATTGTTTTCGGCGATGAGACGACGCACGACGGGCGACAACAACGGTGCGCCACCGACACTCGGCGCAGGGGCCGCCTTGACGACCTTGTCTGCAACGGGCGCAGGAGCAGGTGCAGGTGCGGGCTCGGCGACTTTTTCCGGGGCCGGCGCGGGCGCCGGGGCGGGTGTCGCAACCGGTGCGGGTGCGGCAGCAGGTGCGGGCGCCGGAGCAGCACCGGCGTCGCCGACGACGGCAATCACTGCGCCGACGGGAACCGTGTCACCTTCGTTGGCCTTGATCTCGGTAAGCACTCCGGCGACCGGCGAGGGAACCTCGGTGTCAACCTTGTCGGTGGATACCTCGAAGAGCGGCTCGTCGGCTGCGACGGCGTCGCCGACTTTCTTGAACCACTTTGTGATGGTGCCTTCGGTGACGGTTTCACCGAGTTGAGGGAGGGTTACGTTTGCCATGTCTGTGCCCTACTTTTCTAGGCGTTGATCGAACGTCCGGTCATCGACAGCATCGTTTCGCCGAAGAGTTCCGAAAGACTGGGGTGCGGCTGGATGAATTCGGCGACCTCGGCGACCGTGGCCTCCCAGTTGACGGCGAGATAGCCACCCGACAACTGCTCAGTCACCCACGGGCCGACCATCTGTACGCCGAGCACCTGGCCGGCAGTTCCATCGGCGTTCTTCTTCGCGATGACCTTCACCAGACCGTCGGTTTCACCAACGATCATCGCGCGGCTGTTCGCGCGGAACTGGTGCTTGCCAACGACGACGTCGAAACCCGCGGCCTTGGCGCTTTCCTCGCTGTGACCTGCCCACGCCACCTCGGGGTGGCAGTAGATGGCCCACGGCACACGGTCGTAGGCAACCGGAGCGACCGGTTCGCCCAGAACGCGCTTCACCGCGACGATCGCTTCGGCGTAAGCGACGTGCGCGAGTTGCGGCGTGTTGATGATGTCGCCGATCGCGTAGACCCCCGCTTCGGCGGTTTCGCAGTACTCGTTGACCTCGATGAAGCCGCGCTCGGTGGTCTTCACCGCGGTTCCCGACAAGCCGAGAAGATCGGCGTACGGACGACGGCCAACCGACACGACGACAGCGTCGACCTCGAGACTTTCCCCCTCGCCGAAAGCGACGACGGTGCCACCGCTGCCGTTCGGCGTGTGACCCTTCACCGAGACGCCCGTCTTGATGTCGATGTTCTTCTTCTTGAAGCTCTTCACGACGACGTTGGCGAGATCGATGTCGAGGCCGGGAAGAATCTTCGGCAGGCCTTCGAGGATGGTGACCTGCGAACCAAGGTCGGCGAACGTGGATGCGAACTCGCAACCGATTGCGCCACCACCGATGACGGCAACACGCGCGGGCAACTTGTCGAGCATCAACACTTCGTCGGAGGTCATGATCGGACCGCCGACTTCGAAACCTGGGATCGTGCGCGGAACCGAGCCCGCGGCGAGGATGACGCTCTTGCCCTGAACCTGCTGCGTCGAACCGTCGGCAGCGGTGACCGTGACTGTCTTGCCCGCGCCGAGCGAACCGGTGCCGAGCAGGTAGGTGACCTTCTTCGACTTGGTGAGGCCGGTGAGACCCTTGACCAGACCCTCGACGATCTTCTGCTTGCGCGCCTGCGTGACAGAGAAGTCGACACCGTTCGCCGTCGAGTTGACGCCGAAGTCGGCCGAATGTGCAACGTGGCGGGCGACCGCCGCGGTTTCGAGGAACGCCTTGGCGGGGATGCAGCCACGGTTCAGGCAGGTGCCGCCGATGGTGTCCTTCTCTATGAGGGCCACGGACAGGCCGGCGGAGGCACCATAAAACGCCGCCGCATAGCCACCCGGACCGCCGCCGATAACCACGAGGTCGTAAAGGTCTGCCATAACTCCGCCAACCCTAATGGCTAGGGCGTTGCAGCAGCCCACTGGCGCTGCTCACCTGCACGCACGTACGCCACCGTGGGCACCGACTCGACGGCCTCGAAGCCGATGGTGCAGCGCGTCGGCGAATCTGCCATCACCGTGGTGCAGCCGTTCGCTGTCGAAGTGGCCAGGGGTTCTTGAACCCGACCGTTCTCATTGGCGGGTTCTTGAACCCGACCGTCCCCGAGCAAGCGCCAGCCGTCGGCGGCTCCCTCGGCGAGGTCGACACCCGTCATCGTGACCGTGACCAATGTCGCGTCGGGACGTCGGTCGATCTCGAGAACCGACACCGTCATGTCGCCGAGCGTCGCCTCGTCGCCGAGCGCCAACACCTGTACCTCTGTTTCGTCGTTGGCAACCTGGATGAGCTTGACACCACCCGCGATGAGAATCGCAAGGCCGCACAGCAGCGCAGTGAGTATGAGTTTCCGTGTGCTCATCGGGACAACCAGCCTACGAAGGACATACCCTTTTCAACATGCGCATCGCCATCACCGGTGCGTCGGGCCTCATCGGCACGGCGCTCACCTCCCACCTGCGCGGTAACGGTCACGAAACGGTCTCGTTCGTCCGCCGCCCCGCCGCCTCCCCCGCCGAGATCACATGGGACCCGGCGAACGGAAAGTTGAGTGCACGTGACCTCGAAGGCGTCGACGCCGTCATCCACCTCGCAGGAGCGGGCATCGGCGACAAACGCTGGAGCGAATCGTACAAGCGCGAAATTCTCGAGAGCCGCACGCGCAGCACCGAGTTGCTGGCACAGCGAATGACCGAAACCGAGAAGCGCCCGACGATCTTCCTCTCGGGCTCGGCCATCGGCATTTACGGCGCGCGTGGCGACGAAGAACTCGACGAAAACGGTTCGCACGGAACCGGCTTTCTTGCCGATGTCTGTGAACGCTGGGAACGCGCAACGGGCCCCGCACAGGCAGCGGGCATCCGCACGGTTCACCTGCGCACCGGCATCGTGCTTGCCACCGAAGGCGGCGCGCTGAAGAAGCAGTTACCACTCTTCAAGTTCGGCCTGGGCGGTCGCTTCGGCAACGGCCGCCAGTGGCAAAGCTGGATTTCGATCACCGATGAGGTGCGCGCCATCTCACACCTGCTGAAGAGCAACCTCAGTGGTGCGGTCAATCTCACCGCACCGAATCCGGTCACCAATGCCGAGTTCACCAAGGTGCTCGCCGCCGTCGTCAAGCGTCCCGCGATTCTCCCCATTCCCGGCTTCGGCCCGAAGGCCCTGCTCGGCTCGGAACTCGCCGACGCGTTGCTGTTCACAGGCCAGCGCGTGGTGCCGAAGGCTCTGCTCGCGGACGGTTACGTGTTCACGCACTCCACGCTCGACGCAGCGTTGCGCGACCTGCTTCGCAAGTAAATGCCGGAATCTGCGAACGAAAACTACGACGTCGTTGTCGTCGGTGCGGGCCTCGCCGGCCTGTCCTGTGCCCGCCACCTGCAACGCGCCGGCCGCAGCGTCGCGGTGCTGGAAGCAAGTGACGGCGTCGGCGGTCGCGTGCGCACCGACATCGTCGACGGCTTCCGTCTCGATCGTGGATTCCAAGTTCTCCTCACCGCTTACCCCGAAGTACGCAGCGAGATCGATCTCGTGAAGTTGTCGATGCGCAACTTCGCACCCGGCGCACTCGTTCGTACGAAAGAAAAGAACCACGTCGTCACCGACCCGTTCCGTGACCCGGCGCATCTCGCCTCGACCGCGCTTGCGCCGATCGGCAACATCGCAGACAAGGCCCGCATCGCGCTCTTCCGTCTGCGCACGCAACGAACACCGGCGCGCACGCTGCTGCGCGGAGACGACATGGCAACCGCCGACGCACTTGCTGCGGCGGGGTTTTCCCAACGCATCGTTGACACATTCTTCAAGCCGCTCGTCGGCGGGATTCAACTCGACCCGCATCTGGCCACGTCGCGCCGTATGTTCGATGTCATCTTCCAATCGCTGTCGAACGGCGACACCGGTGTTCCCGCGATGGGCATGGGTGCATTGTCCGACCAACTCGCCGCGCACCTCCACCCCTCGGTCGTTCGCCTGAACTCGGCGGTGGCAAGCGTCGACGCGAATGGAGTCGTCACAACCGATGGATCACGTATCGGTGCACGTGCCGTCGTCGTCGCGACCGAAGGACCCGCAGCAGCAAAGTTGACCGGCATCGCCGCACCCGGTTCGCGACCCGTCAGTTGCTTCTACTTCGCGGCACCAAAGGCACCCACGCCCCACAAACTGATCGCACTCGACGGCCACTCGGGTGGGCCCGTTCTCAACCTCGCGGTGATGAGCAACGTCGCCCCCGAGTACGCACCCGCCGGCCAGCACCTCATCGCAGCGGCCTGTCCGGGGGCCACCGAGGACACAAACCCCGGCCTGCGCGACACCGTTCTTGCCCAATTGCGTTGGTGGTGGGGCAAGGACGTCACGCAGTGGCGTCACCTGCGCACTTACAACATTGCCCACGGCCAACCCGACCAAACGCCCCCCTTCTCGCCGAAGAAGGCGGTCTCGCTCGGCGACGGCCTCTTCGTTACCGGTGACCACCGCGACACGGGCTCGATTCAGGGGGCGATGTACTCGGGTAGACGTTGCGCCGCCGCTGTGCTCGAATACCTCGCATGACAACTTCACCGTTCATCGAGAGCAGCATCGACTCCAAGAACGAGGTGATCCGCGTCTCGCTCGTCGTGCCGGCGCCCGCGAAGGACATCTTCGACCTTCTCGCCAGCCCTGCAGGTCACGCGATCATCGACGGCTCGGGCAACGTCAAAGCGCCGCAGTCGAACGCCCCCGATCGCCTGTCGCTCGGAGCCAAGTTCGGCATGGACATGAAGATGGGCGTGCCTTACAAGATCACCAACGAAGTCGTCGAGTTCGAAGAGAACGCCCGCATCGCCTGGCGCCACTTCGGCGGCCACATCTGGCGTTACATCCTCGAGCCCCAGGCCGACGGCGGCACCAAGGTCACCGAGGAATTCGACTGGAAAAAGAACAAGTCGAAGCTGATGCTGAAAGTCATCAACGCCTTCGCAAAGAACCACAAGTCGATGGAGCAGACACTGCTCCGCATGCGCGACCGCTTCGCAGCGAACTAGTTCAACCTGCCGCTCAGGCGGATTCGAGTAGTGGGGCGTACCGTTGCTGCGCAGCCTGCGCAGAGGTGCCCATCAGCTCGCCGACCCTTTGCCACGACAGCCCGACAGCCCTCGCTTGAGCAACAGCTTCAATGAGATGCCGCTCGGACCGCGCGCGTGCAATTACAGCACGCTGCAACTTGTATTCCTCGAGCGGTATCTCCGACGCCTCATCGGGATCGAAGGCTTCGAACCGCTGCGCAAGTTCGTCGGCGTGATCGAGAATCTCCTGGATTGACCTTGGCATGTGAATCACCTCAAGAACTTCGCCCGAACCGGCATCG
>DAINNS010000084.1:0-6342 GCA_036735765.1 Ilumatobacteraceae bacterium
CCCGGGATCGGCTGATTCACCGACCCGATGATGCGCGGCGCCGCATACATGTACGCCGGGGCGCCCGGGCCGCCGTTCAGGTACTTGTAGCCGCAGCCCACCGCGAAGTCGACGTCGTTTGCGAACACGTCGCACTTCACTGCGCCCGCGGCGTGGGCGAGGTCCCACACGGTGAGGATGCAATGTTCGTGTGCCGCGGCCGTCACGGCGCCGACGTCGTGCAGGTCGGCCGACCGGTAGTCGATCATCGAAGCGGTCATCACCGCGACGTCGTCGCCGAATCGTGCCGGCATGTCGGTCACTTCGAGTTCGACGAAGTCGAGGCCGAACAGGTCGGCGACGCTGCGTGCCACGTAGCGATCGGTGGGGAAGTTGCGGGAATCGCACAGCATCACGCGACGGGTCGGTGACGTGTTGATGTGCGCTGCCGCCGAGAGCACTTTGAAGAGTGCGACCGAAGTCGAGTCGCCGGCGATGACAGAACCAGCTGGCGCACCGATGACGCGCGCAACGAGGTCGCCCGTCGCACCCGCGAGATCGAGCCAGTCACCGTCGTGCCATGTGCGAACCAACCCGTTGCGCCACTCGTCGTCGAGCGTGCGCAACACGGCGGCGCGTGCAGCGTGGGTGAGTGGCCCGAGCGAATTGCCGAGGAAGTAGGACTCGGTCTCGGGCAGGTCGAAGTGCCCGCGAGCCGCGGCAAGTGGGTTCGCGGCGTCGAGTTGGGCCGCCCGGCGCGTGTACTCGTCAAAGGTTGTCATGTTCCGTCTCCGTCAGCCCCGTAGGAGCCCGATCGTTGTGTCGCCGAGTTCCGTACCCGGGGTGATGAGATCGTAAATCAGGTCGAAGTGGTCGCGGCCGGCAATGATCTGTGACGTCGCATCGAGTCCCGCCGTTCGTAACTTCTCGACGTATGCGTTGCTCTGGGCCTTGAAGGCCTGGGTTTCTTCCTCACCGACGAACGCTCGCACGCACGGGCCCGCCGTCACTCGCAGGTGTGCGGGGCTGAGGCGCACGGCGTCGGGGACCGTGAGGCCGAGCGGTTCGTTCACAGTGGTCGACACGAGTGGCCGCAGGTCGAAGACACCGCTGAGCAGAACCAACCCGTCACACCGAACGGGTTGCGGGTTGGCGGTCGTCACCATTGCGGCGAGATGGCCACCTGCTGACGAACCCGACACCACAACGCGTGCGGGATCGAGACCAGACGGGCCGAGAAGCCAGTCGTACGCATTGCGGCACTGCATCACGATGCGTTCGAGCGTCGCAGTCGGGGCCAGCGTGTAGTTGATGCTTGCGAAGGAAAACCCGGCGTCGAGTGCATTGTCGGCCCACATCGCGCACTCTTCCGCCGAAAGCGCCTTCCAATAGCCCCCGTGTATGAAGACGAGGAGTGGCGACGTGCGGGCGTGTCGCGCCAGCACCACGTACTCGTCGGCGCCGGGACCGTAGTGCTCGTGCGTGACACGGTCTCCCAGCCGCATCAGTGTCGCTGCGCTGCGGCTCGCGTATTCGTCGATGTACCAGGTGGCCGGGTGCTTGGAAACCGAACTCGGCGTGTAGTCGCGCTCGAGGTCGCCGTCAGGAGACATGTTCCGGCACGTTCGCGCGGGCTTGTTGCAGCTGGGCGGCGCGCGCTTTGGCGACGATGATCGCCGAGCAGGGGATCACGAGAACGTTCGGTAACCACACGAGGGTGTCGCGGATCGCGACGCCGTAGCTCATCCACGCACAGCTCGTGACGAAGAGAAGTGAATTGCTCGATACGGAGACGCCTTGCAGGTCGGGGTCGCGGAGCACCTTCACGGTTTGCGGGATAACCGACAGTGCGCCGACCGCGAAGGCAAGCATGCCGAGCAGCGTCGTCGAGACCGAGCCTGCGACGAAACCGACGCCGAGGATGCCCGCGACGACCGAGAAGAGGGTCGAAGACGCGAGGATTCGGTGGCGGGTCATCGCAACGGCGAGAAGCGCGATCGCAATCGACAGGAGAAGGTTCGACCCGAACAGGGGCATGTCGGATTGCGACAATCCGTAAATCGACCACAAGATCGACCCCGACATTCCCTGCAGCGCACCGAGGGGAGCGAGGCCTTCGACTGTGTTGTTGCGGTAGACACGAAACACCTGAGGCCAGATGAAGAGCATCGACAAGATGGACGCAATGAGGCCGAGCAGATCAGTGGGGGACACGCTCCCAGTCTGGCCGACGGGACCGTCGGACAGACGAACTATTCTCGGTTCATGACCATCGAATCTTCTCTCGCCACCTTCCTTGCCGAAGCCTGCCCACTTGTTGGTGACACCGGCTACCGCTTCTACTTCACTCCCGAGACACGCGCCGTTGGCGAGAAGTTCGGCTTGAACGGCATGGAGTTCTATGTGCTCGGACGCGGCGGCGCACTCGGCGACTGTGACGGCGCGGCGCTCGCCGCGAATTTCGGATACTTCAATCCCGCTGTCATCGGTGGAGCATGGGAGTCGGCGAAGGCCAAGTGTGCACCGCGTGTCGCGGGGCGTGCACACCTCGAGTGCAGCGCGGACTTTGGTCGTGCGAAATTCGCCGGCATCGCGAATCTCGACGCCTTCGTCGCGGCGGCCGACGCGGTGAACGCCGCGGCCGACCCCGACGGTCTCGGCCTGTACGCAGCGATGAAGTGCGACCAACTCGTCTCCGATGTGCCCGGACGTGCGATGCAGTTGGCCACTGTCCTCCGCGAGTTCCGCGGCAGCGCACACCTCGCGGCCATCCGCGCAGCGGGTCTCACCTCGAAGGTTGCCCACTTCATCAAGCGGCCGAACGACGCCAAGATGTTCGGCTGGTCCGAGGACGATGTCGCGAAGGTCACCGATGCGCAGCGTGCCCAGTGGGATACGGCAGAGAAGTTGACCGACGAAATGGTCGCGCCCGCTTACGGCGTCCTCGACGCGGCGGGTCGCGCGGCCTTCCTGGCCGGCATCACCGCGATGCACACCCTCGCCTCCAGCTGACGCTACGACGTCATGCCGTGTTCATCGGCTGCCGTCTTACGACGTCATGCCGTGTTCATCGGCTGCCGTCTTACGACGTCATGCCGGTGAGCCCGACGAGGCCGCGGGCGTGTTCGATTTCGCCCATGTGGCGCAGGCCGTGCTGGTAGATCCAACACTCGGCAGCATCGAGAAGGGTGATGCCCGCTTCGCCGGCTACACGAGCCGAATACGTGCTCGCGATCATCGGCGGAAATGGTCGAGCAATGACCACGCGGTCGAGTTCCGTGGGGTCGACGGTGTCGAGCCATTCTTCGGTGCGTGAGAAGACGGCGTTCATGTACTCGATGAAGGCGGCGTAGTCGCCGATGCGCTGATGGACCATCTCGTCGACCGTGCGGTGCTTCCCGTGGTCGTTGATCGTCATCCCCACGCGGGTCATCCATTCGTCGTTCCAGATCGGCGCTACACCAGTCATCAGCATGAACGAGGCATCGATCATGTTGACGATGTGAAACAAGCTGAATGCGATCGGCACCACACCGTCGCGTTCGTGGTGGTTCACGTGGTCGGTGGTCATCGTCGCCGTGGCGTCGTGGTACAGCGAATGCATGGCCCGCATGCGGCGGCGCAGCGATTCGAGCACGGTTTCGTTGCTCATGCCGGGCCCTGAATTTCGATGCGGTTACCCGAGGGGTCATGGATGAACAGTTGGTCACTGCGCCCGTCGTCGTTGTGGATCCGTCGGAACGGGACACCCCTGCTTTCGAGATGTGTCGCCGCGTCGTCGATGTCGTCGACCAACAGGGCAAAGTGTTGCTTCTTGTCGATCGACGCCCCCGGTGCCTCCATGATGTGGAGTTCTTGTGCGCCCATGCGCAGCCAGCCACCACGGATCTTCATTTCGGGCCGTTCGAAGGGCTGGAAACCGAGTTTGTTCACGTAAAAGTCGAGCGATTCATCGAGTGCGTGAACGTTGACGTTGACGTGGTGTATCCCCCGTACGCGCATGTCGCCACTATACGGCCGCCGCTTACGGCGGTTGTTTAAGTCCTGCGGGCTTTTTCCTCGGACCTCGTGCCACCGAATAGGTTCATACGTCATGGACGCCTCGAACATGGACCGTTGGATCGCAGACACAGACCCGGGTGTGAAGTTCCCCGCGTGGACGCGCGGGAATGCAGCCGACGTTTTCCCCGATCCGATCTCGCCTTTCTTTGCCACCACGTACCTGCGCACATCGCTCGGCAAGGGCTTGGTCGACGCCTACAGCACGATCGGTGTGTTCGATTGGGATGAAGTGGAGAACCCGCAGGATCCCACGATGTTCGGTGTGTTCGGTGGCTACGTCTACAACCCGTTGTCGTACACCCGACTGTTCGGCGCGCGCATGCCGGGCGCATCACCCGAAGCCATCGACAAGGCGTTCTTCGACGAGCGCGACGAGGTTCCGGTGTACAAGGCCGAACCCTGGCACGAATCGCAACGTCACGCCGACAAGTTGGGTGCGACGGCGGCGTGGGTGCTGACGACCGACTCGTATCCGCAGATCGAGGCCGACAAGGTGATGGCCGACACCGCGCGTGCGACTCGCCCCGACTTTTCGACACTCGACAATTTCGAACTGATGAACCGTTCGCGCGCGATGGTGCCGCTGCTGCGTCAGGCGATGATGAGCGGGATGATCTCGTCGACGTTGTCGTCGATCGGAACGGGCGTTCTCGGGGCGATCGCCGAAGCGCTCGGTGACCCCACGATGTCGGTGCGTCTGCTCGCCGGTATCGAGGCCGACTCGGCCGAGCCGCCGCGTGCAATCTGGGGCCTGTCGCGCCTCGCGCGGGCGTCGAAAGATCTGACGGCCGAGTTCGACAAGGGTGTGGTTGGTCTCACCGAACGGCTGCGTGCGTCGTCTTCGGCCGACGCGAAGAAGTTCGTTGCGGCACTCGACGACTTCCTGTTCCACTACGGGTCACGCGGCCCGGCTGAATGGGACGTCATCGCGCAGTCATGGGAGACCAAGCCCGACGTCGCCCTCGCCGTCGCCGACCGCATGCGCCTGATGGACGACTCGCAAGACCCGGCGAAGCGCCGAGTCGACGCCGTTGCCGAACGCGACCGCGTGCTCGCCGATGTGCGGGCCAAGTTGGCGGGCGACGCCGAAACTCTCGGCACATTCGAGGCCGGCATGCGGGCCGCGAACCTGTTCCTCAGCGCGCGCGAGCGCTACAAGGCCAACTGCATCAAGTTGGTCGGTGAGATTCGCGAGCCCATGCGCGAGATCGGACGACGCTTGGTGGCGGCCGGAACGCTGGGTCGGGTCGAGCACATCTTCATGTTGACGGCCGACGAGGTCGACGAGTTCGGAATCCATCCCGAGCGCTACACGACGAAACTGACCGAGAGGTACGAGGCGTACCTCACCCTTTTCGAGGTGGAACCGCCGTTCGCGGTCGACGGAAAGGTTGCGCCGATCTCGCAGTGGAAGAAGCGCACCGCGGCACAGGTCACCGTTGCGAAGTCGGGCGATGTACTGAAGGGCGTCGCCGCATCGAGTGGTGTCGCGACGGGCACCGCGCGAGTCATCCTCGACCCGGCGCAACTCGACGACTTCGAGCCGGGTGACGTGCTGATCGCGCCACAGACCGACCCTTCGTGGGCGCCGCTCTTCCTTGCGGCCTCGGCCGTCGTGGTCAATGTCGGAGCAGTCGGTAGTCACGCGATGATCGCCTCGCGCGAACTCGGTATCCCGTGCGTGCCTTCGGTCGAGAATGCCACGGCGCGGATTCCGAACGGCGTGACGGTGACCGTGGACGGAAACGCGGGCACGGTCACCATTCACTGACGGACGATGCACTAAAAATTGTCCATGCCGTTGCGCAAAGTTCTCGGTCCTGCTCGCTACATCGCGATCATCGCGGTGATTGGTCTCCTCGCTACGTCGGTGTCGACCTTCGGTTGGTCGGTGGCCCGCACCGTGCTCTTCGTGTCCGATCTCTTCGAGGGCAAGTGGCGAACGGATGAGCAGGTGATCGCGCTGCTGAAGACGATCGACATCTACCTGCTGGCTCTGATCCAGTTCATCATGGTCATCGGCCTGTACGAACTGTTCATCGGGGAGCTCGACGTGCCGGATTGGCTGAAGATCGACTCGATCGACGACCTGAAGAAATCGATCATCGACATCCTCGTCATTTTCGTCGCGGTGAAGGGGATCGAGGGTCTGTTGAAGCAGAAAGACCCCCTCGACGCTCTGACATTCGTCGGCGCGGCGTCGTCGCTTATCCTCGTTCTCACGCTCTTCCGATTCGTCAAGGTGGCGGGCGGGAAGTAGCGCGCGGCGCGGGGCCAACCCTTCGCCTGGGTGGTGAAGGA
>DAINNS010000085.1:0-3964 GCA_036735765.1 Ilumatobacteraceae bacterium
AAGTCGAAGTTCGCGAACTTCACCCCGTACGTCGTCGCCGCCGTGATCTTCATTTGCATCACCGTGCCACTCACGAGAACGGCCGACTGGCTCCTCGCCCGCGAGCGCAAGCGCACCGGTGCCACCAGGGTGGCCGCATGAACAGCCACCTGTCGATTCGCGCGGTACACAAGTCGTTCGGCGACAACGAGGTGTTGCGCGGCGTGTCCCTCGATGTACCGAAAGGAAGTGTCGTCGCCTTCATCGGCGCTTCCGGATCGGGCAAGAGCACCTTGTTGCGATGCATCAACCTGCTCGAGCCGATCGACGACGGCGAGATCCTGCTGAACGGTACCGACATCTCGGCACCGGGCTTCGATGCGAACATCGCACGCCGCGATGTCGGGCTCGTCTTTCAGAGCTACAACCTCTTCCCCCACATGAACGTGATGCGCAACATCACTCTCGCGCTCACGCATGCAGCCGGCGCGACGAAAGCCGAAGCGGAGTCGACAGCGACCGATCTTCTCGGTCGGTTCGGCCTCGCCGACAAGGCACGCGCCTATCCCGACCAACTCTCCGGTGGGCAACAACAGCGTGTCGCCATCATTCGGGCAGTGGCACTGAAACCGAGCGTGCTGTTGCTCGACGAGGTGACGGCCGCCCTCGACCCTCAGTTGGTCGGCGAGGTTCTCGACCTCATTTCCGAGCTGCGCACATCGGGGATGACGATGCTGATGGCCACCCACGAGATGTCGTTCGCTCGCAGCATCGCCGACACGGTGTGCTTTCTTCACGAGGGTTCGATCCTCGAATCCGGTACGGCCGAACAGGTACTCGACTCACCCCGCGAAGACCGCACCCGCGCGTTCCTCGCGCGAACCCACAGACGCTGACTAACTCGTCGGCAGGACGTAGTCCGCGAAGCGGTCGCGCAGCGTCTTTTTCGAGAACTTGCCCACGCTCGTCTTCGGAACCTCGTCGATGAACACCACGTCGTCGGGCAACTGCCACTTGGCGAGACGTGGAACCAGGAACTCGATGACCTCGTCCTTCGTGACAGTCTCGCCGTCTTTCGGCACGATGCAGGCGAGTGGCCGCTCGGCCCACTTCGGGTGCGGCACACCGATGACGGCTGCTTCCTTGATCTTCGGGTGTGCCATCAGTTCGTTTTCGACGTCGACGGAGGAAATCCACTCGCCGCCGCTCTTGATGAGGTCCTTTGTTCGGTCGACGAGACGGACACGTCCCTGAGCGTCCATCGTCGCGACGTCACCGGTGCGCAACCAGCCGTCGGCCGTGAAACTCTCGCCCGCCCGCTCGTCGTTGTAGTAGGTCGCCGCGATCCACGGACCTCGACACTGCAGTTCGCCACTCGTCTCGCCGTCCCACGGCACGGGGTTCGTGGTGTCGGGTTCGACAACACGACACTCGACACCGAAGTTGATGCGACCGACGGTGGTGCGCAGCTCGGCCTGCTCTTCGTTCGACAACAGCTTGTCGGCGGCGCTCAGTGTGCACGTCGAGGCGATGGGGCTGGTTTCGGTCATTCCCCACGCCTGGAGAATCGGCAGGCCGGTCTGCTCGCGATACGCCTCGCTCAGAGCCTTGGGAACGGCAGAGCCGCCGCACGGAATCGCGCGCAGCGACGACGTGTCGCGGCCCTTCAGTTCGGGCAGAACACCCATCCAGATCGTGGGAACGCCCGCCGCGACCGTGACCTTTTCGTCGACGATGAGGTTGGCGATCGCCTTGCCGGACAAGTCGGGACCCGGCATCACCAGGCTCGCGCCAGACGCCACCGCCGCGTGCGCGAGACCCCAGGCATTCGCATGGAACATCGGCACGACCGGAAGGATGATGTCGCTCTCGCGGGCACCGAGGCTGTCGACCGTCATCGCCCCCATCGTGTGCAGGTACGTGCTGCGGTGGCTGTAGACGACGCCCTTCGGATTGCCCGTGGTGCCGCTGGTGTAACACATGCTTGCCGCCAGGTTTTCGTCGCGCACGTCGAATGCGACGGGCTTCGCCTTGGCGAGCAGTTCCTCGTAGTCGTGCACCTGCACACCCGGAACCACGGGCATGTCACCGGGTGCATCGTCCATCACGACGAGGTGCTTGACGCAACCGAACGTCGGAAAGAGCGGCAACAGCAGACCCAACAACGACTTGTCGGCGAAGATGACTTCGTCGTGCGCATGGTTGACGATGTACGTCACCTGCTCGGGGAAAAGACGGATGTTCAGCGTGTGAAGAACCCGACCCGTGCACGGCGCAGCGAAGTACAGCTCGAGGTGCCGCTGGGTGTTCCACGCGAACGTGGCCACACGACCGTCGGCCGAGATGCCGAGATCATCGAGGACACCACCCAGGCGACGTGTGCGTTCCGCCCACTCACCGTAGGTGATGCGCTCGGTTCCCCGGGGAGTCGCTGTCGTGATGGTCTTGTCACGGTGGTATTTCTCCGCCCGGTCGAAGAGATGAACGATCGTCAACGGTGTGTCCTGCATGAGTCCGCGCATGGGCGCCAGAGTAGTCAGCCCCGGACGCAGCGTTGCCCAGTACAAGTTCAGGGCATGGTGCCGATGTCGCTCCGGTGGGTTAGTTTTCCGCCGTGCGCAAAGCGGTTCTCGCGATCACGTCGCTCCTCTTCATCGCGGGAACCATTGGGTCGAACATCGGTCCGGCGCTGGTCGACGAGCATCCGATGCCGGTGCTCCTCATGTCATCACGCAACCGAAACCTCTTCGGTTCGGTGCCCTTCACCTCACCCGTTCCTTGGTTCATCATCGGCTTCCTGCGCATCCTCGCGGCCGGCGTCGCGCTGTTCTTCGTCGGTCGGTGGTACGGCGACCGCACTGTGCGGTGGGTGGAAGAGACGGTCGGCGAGACACCCGCCATCTACCGGTGGGTCGAGCGTGCCGTCGACAAACTGGGCGGCGTCGCTGTGGTGCTGATGCCGGGAAGCAACGTGGTCTGCGTACTCCTCGGCCACCGCAAGATGTCGTTCACGAAATACCTGCCGTGCCTCATTGTCGGCATCATCATCAAGCTGATTCTCCTGCGCATCGGCGGCAACATCTTCGAAGACCAGGTGCGATGGTTCCTCAAGTCGATCGAGCGTTACCAGTGGTGGGTCGTCATCGCCCTGTTCGGTCTCTCGGCCCTGCAAGCTCGCAAGCGCCGTCCGCTCGATCCGCCGGCAAACGACGAAATGCCCGAGCCTCGCTGATTCGTCAGAGAAACGCGTCGAGCCCGAGGGTGACGCCGGGTGCCTCAGCGATCTTCTTGCAGGCCAACACCACACCGGGCATGAAACTCAACCGGTCGAAACTGTCATGCCGAATCGTCAAGGTCTGGCCCGAACCGCCAAGGATCACCTCTTGGTGCGCGGTCATCCCGACCATACGCACCGAGTGGATCCGGATTCCTGCGGGACCCTCGCCCCCACGCGCGCCTGCATAGACCTCGTGCGTCGTCGGATCGGCAGCCCACTCGCCACTCGACGCCGCCATTCGCTGTGCCGTGGCGACTGCCGTTCCACTCGGCGCGTCGGCTTTTGCGTTGTGGTGCAGTTCGATGATTTCGGCTGTCTCGAAATACGGGGCCGCCTGTTCGGCGAACTTCATCATCAGCACCGCACCGATGGCGAAATTCGCCGCTATGAGGCAGTTGCTCGCGGTGAATGCCTTGCGGAACCCGGCGATGTCGTCGTCGCTGAATCCGGTTGTTCCAACGACGGCGTGAATGCCATGCAGAGCCAACCACGGCAGCGTCGTGCGAGCGGCCGCGGCGACGGTGAAGTCGACAACGACCTCGCATCCCGAGTCCGCCAACGCCTTCAAGTCGCCCGCGATGGTCAGCCCGTGTACCGACGCCCCGACGTGCCCGGGGTCGACCGCTGCCACGAGTTCGAGGCGTGAATCTTTCGCGACCGCGTCGCAGACGGTGGCCCCCATTCGACCGCCCGCACCGACAACCCCTA
>DAINNS010000085.1:3974-6313 GCA_036735765.1 Ilumatobacteraceae bacterium
ACCCCGACCGTAGTCGGTCGGGGTCGGAGCAGTGTTTTCGATTGTTCGTCGCTGTCAGCGGTGACGGCGACGCCCCGAGTCTCGGCCGGGGCCGAGATCGCCGAGTTGCTCGGAGAGTTCATTCTCGAACTCGTCCTCGAAGCTGACCGACACCGCCTCGTCACCGTCGTCGGACTTCGGTGCGCGACGCTCGCCGCGGTCTTCGCGCGGGCCGCGTCCACCACGGTCACCACGGTCACCGCGTCCGCCGCGGTCACCACGTCCACCGCGGTCACCACGGTCTTCGCGCGGGCCGCGTTCGCGACGCTCGCCACCGTCATCGACGGGAAGGTTCTCGTAACCCTCGCCGACCGGCGTCAGGCTGATCTTGCCCTTGTCGTCGATGTCGTCGACGCGGACTTCGATCTCGTCGCCCAACTGCAGCACGTCCTCGACGTTGTTGATGCGCTTGCCCTTGCCCAACTTCGAGATGTGCACGAGGCCGTCGCGACCGGGAAGGATGTTGACGAACGCACCGAACTTCGTGATCGACACGACACGGCCCTTGTAGATGGCGCCAAGGTCGGCGGTCGGGGGCTGGACGATGTTCATGATGCGCTCGCGCGCGTCGTTCACCTTCAGGGAGTCGGGCGAACCGATGGTGATGATGCCCACCGCCCCGTCGTCGCTGACCGCGATGTCAGCACCGGTCTCTTGCTGGATGGTGTTGATGACCTTGCCCTTCGGGCCGATGACCTCGCCGACCTTGTCGAGCGGAATCGTGAACGACACGATCTTCGGTGCGGTCTCTGCGACGTCGGCACGCGGGGCTCCGATCGCACGGTTCATCACTTCGAGGATCGCGAGACGCGCTTCCTTCGCCTGGTCGAGCGCGGCAGCAAGAACGTCGGCGGGGATGCCGTCGATCTTCGTGTCGAGCTGGAGTGCCGTCACCGCGTCGGCGGTTCCGGCCACCTTGAAGTCCATGTCACCGAATGCGTCTTCCGCACCGAGGATGTCGGTGAGGGTGGTGTACTTGCCCTCGGCGTAGACGAGACCCATCGCGATACCTGCGACGGGTGCCTTGATCGGCACACCCGCATCCATGAGCGAAAGGCTCGACGAACACACCGAACCCATGGAGGTCGAACCGTTCGACGAAAGCACCTCGCTGACGAGACGAATCGTGTAGGCGAAATCTTCCTGGCTCGGGACGACCGGCAGAAGCGCACGCTCGGCGAGCGCGCCGTGTCCGATTTCGCGGCGCTTGGGCGAACCCACGCGACCGGTCTCTCCGTTGGCCCACGGCGCCATGTTGTAGTGGTGAATGAATCGCTTTTCCGTGTCGGGAGTCAGCGTGTCGAGCATCTGGTTCATGCGCGGCATCGCGAGCGTGCAGACGTTCATCACCTGCGTCTCGCCGCGCTGGAACAAGCCCGTTCCGTGAGCTGTCGGCAGGATGCCGACTTCCGACGACAGTGCGCGCAGGTCACGCGGGCCGCGGCCGTCGATGCGCATTCCCTCTTCGACGATGCGCTTGCGCACCAACTTCTTGGTGAGGCTGCGCACCGCTTCCTTCACGCCCTTTTCCTGGCCGGCGAAACGACCCGGGGCGTCGGACGAACCGCACAGTTCGGCGACGGTCTCGGCTGTCGCCTTGTCGATCGCTTCGTTGCGCTCGCTCTTCAGCGAGATTCTCACCGCCGGCGCAAGCTTCGTCGTGGCAGCGGCCTCGACTGCCGCGAACACTTCGTCGCTGTAGTCGAGAACCGGCGTGTACGACAACGGTTCGATCGGACCCTTGGTGGCGATGACGCTGGCGACGAGCTGACGCTGGAGTGCGATCGACTCCTTGATCCACTTCTTCGACGCTTCGAGACCGCCCGCAAGGACGCTCTCGTTCACCTTGGGTGCGCCAGCCTCGTAGAACGTGAAGCTCTTCTCGGTGCCGCCGGCCTCGACCATCATGATCGCGACGTCGCCGTCTTCGAGTTCGCGACCCGCAACGACGAGTTCGAACGTCGATGCTTCGCTTTCTTCGAAGGTGGGATGCGGGATCCACTCACCGTCGGTCGAGAACGCCACGCGTACGGCGCCGATGGGACCCTCGAACGGGATGCCGCTGATCATCAACGACGCGGACGCCGCGTTGATCGAGAGAACGTCGTGCGGGTTCGTCTGGTCGGCGCCGATGACCGTGAGAACGATCTGTGTCTCGTTGCGATAACCATCGGGGAACGCGGGACGCAGCGGGCGGTCGGTGAGGCGACACGTGAGAATCGCCATCTCGGTGGGACGGCCCTCGCGGCGGAAGAACGCCCCGGGGATCTTGCCCGCGGCGTACGCACGCTCTTCGACGT
>DAINNS010000086.1:0-6297 GCA_036735765.1 Ilumatobacteraceae bacterium
GTCGTCGGTGTCGGGGTCGATGAACCGCCCGTCGACACGCGCCTCGTCGCAACCATGGCGCACCATGCCGGCCTCGGCGCGGCCGCCCACCAGCAGATTGATCGCCTCGATGATCATCGTCTTGCCGGCGCCGGTTTCACCGGTGAACGCCGTGAAGCCCTTGCCGAACTGAAGAGTGACCGAGTCGATGACACCGAGATTGCGAATGTGCAACTCGGCAAGCACTAGTCGTCTCCCAAGCCGAACTTGTCGCGCAGGATCTGGTGGAAGCCGCGCTTGCCCACCTGGAGGAATCGCGCAACGTGCGGGTCGGCGGTCACCTCGACGACGTCGCCGGGATTCAACTCGACGAACTTGAGTCCGTCGACGGCAAGGCTCACCCCGCGGTGGCCACGCACGGTGACACGCACCGTCTGTCGCGGGTCGAGGACGAGCGCCCGATCGAACAGCATGTGCGGCGACACGGGTGTGACCACGAGCGCCCGATGCGCGGGCGACACCACTGGACCACGCGCCGACAACGAGTACGCGGTGGAGCCCGTCGGAGTGGCGACGATGAGACCGTCGGCGGAGTAAGTCGCGAAGTGGTCGTCGTCGATTGCCACCTCGAGACGCACCGTGTGCCCGGATTCCACTTTTTCCACGACCATTTCGTTCAACCCACGCAATGTGTGCACGCCTCCGTCAGAGGCCGACACCGCGACACGCAGGAGCATCCGGTCGTCGACGGTTCCGCCGCGGGGCATCGAACCCCGGTGCACCTCTTCGAGGACGTCGACGACTTCGTCGGGTTCGATGGTGGTGAGATAGCCGAGCGTGCCGCAATTGACCCCGAGCACGGGCGCGACACCGTCACCGATCATCTGAACGGCCCGCAGAACCGTGCCGTCGCCGCCAAGCGACACCACGAGGTCGACCGCCGCGAACGAACCGTCGTCGGTGGACTGTGGTTCGACCACGACGACTCCGTGCGACCCGGCCCACGCCCGCACGGCATCGGCCGCCGCCGCGGCATCGTCACGTTCAGGGTTGACGATGAGACCGAGTGCAGTGATCGCTCCGGGCACGGCCATACCCCTCATTGTGTCCGATGGGTGCGTGCCTCATGGGTTCGCCGCGTGGCCCACACGAAGAATTCACGGTTTCCGTCGGTCCCCGGCACGCGCGACTCGGCAATGCCGCGAACCTCGGCCCCCGCACCTTCGAGGGCTGCGGCCACGGCCGCTACCGCTTTTTCCTGGACCGCGGGGTCGCGTACGACTCCCCCTTCGGGTACGTCGGCCCGGTCGGCCTCGAACTGTGGTTTCACCATGATGACGACATCCCCGCTGGACGCGGTCAGCTCGACAAGGTGCCCTGCCACGCGAGCCGACGACGTGAAGCTGAGATCCGCCACCACCCACCCGGCACCGTCGGCGTAGCCGTCGACCGCGGTCACGACGGAAAGATCAGCACGACTCACGTCGAGGATGTTGCACGACTCGCGGCTGGTGACCCGCTCATCGGTGAGCAGACGATGGTGGAGCTGAGCGCGGCCCACATCCACCGCAACGACATGGATGGCACCGTGTTGCAACAAACAGTCGGTGAATCCCCCCGTCGAGGATCCCGCATCGACGCAGAATCTCCCCGCCACGTCGATACCGAGGTCGCCGATCGCACCGTCCAGCTTCGCGCCGCCTCGCGACACCCATCGCGCGGGCTCGTCGATGACACTCACCGAATCCGACGCGGCGACGAGACTCGCCGGGTTCGCGACAACGGCACCGTTCACGCGCACGCGGTTTCCCGCGAGCGCCGCGTCGACGTCGTCGGCATCAATCAGCTGCCGCCGCACGAGTTCGTCGCGCAATGCACGCCGTGCAACCATCAGCCACCCAACAGACGGTCGGCGATCTCAGCGAAGTTCTCACCGGTCATGTCGAAGCGCACACCATCGACCGGACCACTGCACGGCGCAAGGATGCCCGACCACACCTGCGCATACGGCACACCGAGCGCCGCTGCGAACGCCCCATCGGTGCTCGGTCGGTCGCCGACCATCACCTCGACTCGGCCGTCGACGTGCGGCACCAAGCGACGGGCGAGCTGCGCCATCGGTTCGAAGGGTTTCCCCGCGATGATCGGTCGCTGGCCACCCGCGTACGCGAACGCAGCAAGCATCGACCCGCCGCCGGGCCATTCTCCGTCGGCCGTCGGGTACGTGGCGTCGTCGTTGGTTCCCACCAATCGCGCACCCTTCAAGAGGCACTCGGTTCCGATCCGCAGCGTGTCGAATCCGAACGAGCGATGAAAAGCGACAACCACCACGTCGACCTCGGGGGCAGAGCCAACCCGACTGTGCACATCGTCTTCGAGCACGTCGTGAACGTCGACCACATCGACGCCGTGCTTCCGCATCGCCTCGAGCACCCCAGGTCCCGCACACACGAGAGCCCGCTCACCGGGCTTGACGAGCAACGTCGCCGCCATTGCGCTCGTGATCACGTCACCCTCTGCGCGGATCCCGAATCCGGCAAGTTTTGCTTCCTGTTCGGCGGGCGTCGCCGACCCGTTGTTGGTCACGAACACAACGCGCCAGCCCGCATCCTGCAGACGCCCGACTGCCTCGGCCGAGCCCTCGATTGCCGAATGTGTACGCCAGATCACACCATCGAGGTCGCTGAAGACGACCCCCACCGGATCGGACGTTTTGCCCCGCCCCTGCACATCTGCCACCCTGAGAGTGTGCCTCGGTTCGAACCTTTTCCAGCGCTGCGCTACCGCGATGCCGCCAACCACCTCTTCACCCTCTCGGCCCCGCCCTACGACGTGCTGAGCGCCGACGATCGCGCCGACTACGCCGCACGGCATCCCCGCAACATCGTCCACGTCGATGTTCCCCTGGAAGAAGATGGGCCGGGTCGCTACGACAAAGCCGCCCGCGACCTGGCCGCGTGGCGTGCCGAAGGTTCGCTCGTCGTCGACGATTCGCCCACCTTCACCCTGTATCGCATGACCTTCACCGACGACGCCGGACGGCGCCGCAGCACGGTCGGCGTTCTCGGCGCACTCGAAGTTGTCGACGAAGGTGCCGGCGGCGTGCTGCCCCACGAACGCACCACCCCCAAGGCAAAGACCGACCGTCTCGATCTGACGCGCGCAACTCTCGCCAACCTCTCCCCCGTCTGGGGATTGTCGCTGTGTGCGGGCCTCTCTGATCTCTTGCGCGAATCGGGCGAACCCGTGGGCTCCTTCACCGATGAAAACGGCGTCGAACACACGGTCGAACGCGTCAGCGATCCTGCACGCATCGCCGCGATCGCAAACGCGGTCGGATCGCAACCCGTGGTCATTGCCGACGGCCACCACCGTTACGCGATCTCACGCACCTACCGCGACGAAACGCGCGCAGCCGGATCACCCGTTGCAGCAGCGGCCGGCACCACGCTCACCTACGTCGCCGAACTGGTGGCCGAACAACTGAGCATCGCCGCAATCCACCGCCTCGTCACCGACTCAGACGCCGAGCGCATGGCAACGATCCTCGCAACCTGTTACGACCGGGTTGCCGACGTCACGGTTTCCGGCGCAACCCTTGCGCAGATGGACGCCGAGGGTTGCATCTGTCTTGTCCGACCCGACGGGACGGGCACGCTGTGGAAAGAACGGCCGGCCGACCTCGGCGCAGTTCGCGCTCTCGACTCGGCACGCCTCGAGCACACCATCACGCACGCCGGCTCGTCACTCGACGAGGCAGGGATCACCTACCAGCACGGCGTGACGGAGGTTCTCGAAGCCCTGAGGAACGGCCACGCCAAGTGCGCGGTTCTCATTCGGCCGGTATCACTTGCAGAGATACGACGAACGGCTGACGAGGGTCTGTTGATGCCACCGAAGTCGACGTTCTTCACGCCGAAACTGCGCACCGGTCTGGTGGTGCGGCCACTCGCCGGCTGAGATCAGGTGATCGACGCGCGGTAGATGCCCTCGATCGTGTCATCGAGCATCTTGTTGAATTCATCCTCGCTCTGCTTGGCCGAGAGACCCTCGGTGAGGGCGCGCGAGAAACTGGCAATGACGCCGTTGTTGCGCGACAACCTCGCGTTCGACTCGTCCCGCGAGTAGCCACCCGACAAGGCGACCACGCGCACCACGCGCGGATGGGAGACAAGTTCGGCGTAGAAGTTGTCGGCGTCGGGAAGCGTCAGTTTCAGCATCACTTCTTGGCCCTCGGCCAACGAGTTCAGCTCGGCGAGGATTTCCGTCTTCAGCAAGGCCTCGGCGGCCGCCTTGGATGTGCTGTTGATGTCGACTTCGGGTTCGATGATCGGCACGAGACCCGCACGGAGAATCTGACGACCCACCTCGAATTGCTGCGCAACAACGGCCTTGATGCCGGCCGGATTTGCCTCTTTGATGACCGAGCGCATCTTCGTCCCGAAGATGCCCTTGGCGACACCGCGCGCCAGCAACGCGTCGAGATCGGGCATCGGCTTCATCATCTGAACACCGTTGGCTTCGTCGGCAAGGCCCTTGTCGACCTTCAGGAACGGAATGACCTGCTTCTTCGACCACAGGAACTCGGCCGCACCGATGCCGTCGATGTCGCGATCCATCGTTCCCTCGAAGAGAATCGCACCCAGCACGCGGCGACCGTCGAAGGCCGGGCTCTTGATCATGCGCGTACGCATGCCATGGATCAGGTCGAACATCTGCGCGTCACCGGAGTACTCGGACTCCTCGATCCCGTACAAGCGCAGCGCCTTCGGGGTACTGCCGCCGCTCTGGTCGAGGGCCGCAATGAAACCCTTTCCTTCGCGCATACGTGCCAATTGGTCTTTGTTGATGGAGGGGCTCACGTCTCGTCGACCTTTCTGTTCCGCGACGCAAACCTTAGTCACGGTCCTTTTCTGCCGACGAGACTGAACCTCGAGGTCAAACGTCAGTGGTTACCAATGGCATCGACTGCGGCCTCGAGAGCCTTGCGAACCGCCACTTTTCGCCTTGTGGCCACAACCGAATCGGCCAGTACTTCCGTGCGGCTCTGGACGTGGCCCGAAGACTGGAAGAAGCGCCGGCGAACCTTGCCCACGACGAGCACCTCGTCGCCCTCGGCGACGAGGGCACGCACCGTGGTGACCCAGTTCACCGGCACCGTGAGACGACCCTCGACACCTTCGGTGACGACGTCGAATGCCGTCGCGTACTCACCCGAATCGAGTCGGCGTTCGTTCGGCTTCGACAACACCTGGCCGACAACTACTGCAACGTTCATGGGAACCCCCTTGCGGGATTGCTGAGACGTGTCCGCACGGCACATCCTGCGGAGACGCGGGTCGCCAGGACCGATGCAGCGACAGTACGTGAAGGGTGTTCGCTAACGCGGCGAACCGAGTTGCGCCAGTCGGTCTTCGACGTCGGCAAACCCGCGATCGTGCTTCGCAATGCGGTCGAACATGCGGCGTGCGTCGGCGATGTTTCCGACACGGTCGTTCAGGTCGGCAACCACGTACCACTCGCGCAGGTGGTACTCCTGCACGCGCTTCGGAACGGCGAGCGCCGATTTGAATAGTTCGATCGCCTCGGCCATCTTGCCCTGATCCGCCAACGCACCTGCGGCGACGATGCGCCCCTCGGCCAGCACCGCCGGATGCGGCGACAAGCCCTTCAACTCTTGCCAGAGATCGTTCACCTTCGCCCAGCGACGCACCGCTCGATACGCATCGGCCAGCACCGGCAACACCGATGTTCGCGACACGTCGAGTACGCGAACCGTCTCCAGTTCGTTGATCACCGTGCGCCACTTCGACTGCCGATACGCGCACAGTCCCGCAAGTTCGTGCACCAACGCCATTCCCGGCAACTGACGACTGAGGGCAACCAACAGCTTCGACGCCTCTGCGTACCGCTCGCGTTCGAACGCATCGATTGCCTTCTGCAGACGCTCCGATGTCGACTTCGACTGACGCGCACCCACGCCCCGTTCGACTTCGCGAGCAACGGTGCCCGGCAACGGACGATCAGAGCGCGGAATTCCCTGAATGCGCGCGGGGCCAGTTTCGCCGCCGCCACGCTTCACGGCGCGACGCGCGGTACCCCGAACTGCGCCCTCGTCGACCCATTCGACGCGCTCACGCTTCGGTGCCGTTGTTGGCTCACCATGACCCGCGGTACGTCGGCCGCCCGTGCGCGCACGGACTTCACGTGCCTTCTTTTCTGCCGCCGTCAGCGGACGCTCAACACGTTCTTCGCGCTCCTCACGGCGGGGACCACGATCATCACGACGCGGACCTGACCGACCACGCGGTGCATCGC
>DAINNS010000087.1:0-6247 GCA_036735765.1 Ilumatobacteraceae bacterium
GTCGAGTTGAAGAAGTTGAGCACCACCCACGAACCCTTGCGTCGCGAGAGGTCGAACGATCCGCCGCCCACAAGTGTCGACTGCACCGCGGGAGCCGGGTTGCCGATCAACGGCGACGACACGTCGGCGTCGCCACGCGGTTTCGACACCGCCAACACGACGAAGAACGCGACCAACACCAACCCGACAACGGGCGCGAGGCGTCGCGACAATCGCGTCGTGGTCGTCACTTCGCCACCACTTCACCGTTTGGCACCGGAGCAGAGGTGGGGTCGGTGGGCCGACGGCGCCGACGACCGGGGAATGCCGCGAGCACCGTTCCGACCGCCATCAGGCCGCCACCGATCCACAGCCACATGATGAGCGGTTTCACGAACACCTTGACCCGCGCCTCGCCCGAATCCTTCTTCACGGGTGGCTCGAGCGTGAGATAGATGTCGTATCTCCACGTCGTCTTCACCGACGGCGTACCCACGTTCATCCCCATGTTGAGGAACTTCGTGATGGCCGGCGCGTAGGCCCGACCACCGTCGACCGACACGAGTGCCTTCACCGCCGTGCTGCGGTCGTCCTTCTCCTCGCGGAAACCGACGAGTTCGAACGTGTGACCCGCGAACGATGCGGGTACGCCCTCGCTCAGGCGCAATTCCTGCGAGCGTGTGTACGCGTTCGACGCCGACAACGCGACCGCGATGAGAATCACTCCGAGGTGCACGATCATGCCGCCGTTCGCACGGCCCACGAGGCCCCGCCAACCCTGGCGTCGCGTGGCAAGCACCACTTGTCGCAACGCCGCACCGCCCGAGAAACCGCCGAGAGTGAACGCAAGAAGTGGCGCGAGGCCGTCCGCTCCGGAAATGAGCGCCGCGACGAGAGCTCCGATGCCACACCACGCGGGCCAGAACAAGCGGTCGCGCAGCAGCTCCGTCGACGCCTTGCGCCACGGCAACACGGGTGCGATGCACATCAGCGCCAACATCGCGATGCCGATCGGCGTGGAGAGTCGATCGAAGAACGGCTCTGCGACGGAGATCTGGCGATCCTGAAGTGCCTCGATGATCAGCGGGAAGACCGTGCCGAGCAACACCACGAAGGCGAAGACGCTGAAGAGCACGTTGTTCGCGAGGAACGCCCCCTCGCGCGACACCGGCGAGTCGATCGACCCCGGTGAGCGCAGTTCGTCACCCCGCCAGCCGATGAGGACGAGCGACACGAGAACGATCAGACCGAAGAAGACGAGGAGGTACGTGCCGATGTCGCTCTCGCTGAAGGCGTGCACGCTGTTCAGCACCCCCGACCGGGTGAGGAAAGTCCCGAGAATCGTCAAACTGAACGTCGCGAGCAACAGTGACAGGTTCCAGACCCGCAACATTCCGCGGCGTTCTTGGACGAGCACCGAGTGGATGTAGGCGGTTCCCGTCAACCACGGCAGCAGGCTCGCGTTCTCGACCGGGTCCCACGCCCACACGCCCGACCATCCGAGCACCTCGTAGCTCCACCAACCGCCGAGGATGATGCCGACCGTGAGGAATCCCCACGCGAACAACGTCCACCGACGCGTCTCGATGAGCCAACCTTCGCCGACTCGACCAGTCACAAGGGCGGCGATCGCGAACGCGAACGGCACGGTGAAACCCACGTAGCCGAGATAGAGAATCGGCGGATGGAACAACACGAGGATGTGGTTCTGCAACAGCGGGTTCGGCCCCGGACCGTCGGTCACGCCAGGAGCACCCTCTGCGAACGGGTTGGCGGGCCCGAAACTGAGGATGAAGAAAAACACCATCACGATGCAGATCACCGCGATGGCCCACGAGATCAGTTCGTCGTCGAGACGTTTGCGGTAACGCCACGCAACGAGCGCGGCCGACAGCGCAAGAGCGAAGATCCACAACAGGATCGACCCTTCGAGAGCACTCCAGACGGCGGTGAAGTTGTAGAGAGCGGGCGTGGACCTCGACCCGTGGTCCTGCACGTACTGCAACGAGAAGTCGCGGGTGATCATCGCCCACTCCATTGCGACGATCGCACCGAGCGACGCGAGGAATGCCAAGCCCACGAAGCGGGGCACGAGCCTCGACGTGCGCACCGACTCGCCGCGCGACGCCTCGCGCGCGGCGGTGATTGCCGCGAAGGCCCCGAATGCGGCCGCCACCACCCCGACGAGCAGGGCGCCGCGACCGACCGGGCCGGCGACGCCGCTAGCCCACACGACTGCAGGCATCGGCGGCTTCCTCGGCCTCGTCCATCCGGTCTTCGTTCTTCGCAACGTACGTGTTCGAGTGCTTCACCTCGATGCGGTCACTGAGGAAGACGCCGTTCACCAGTCGGCCATGGGCGACGACGGGAATGCACTCCTGGAAGACGCCACCGGGATCACCGTCGTAGCGCACGTCGAGGTTCTTCGCGTTGAATGACATCGAAAAAGTGGTGGTTCCGGCCGCCTGCTTGATGCTGCCCTGTTCGACGTTGCCCTGCACGCGGAGACGACGATCGCTCTCGCAGCCGTCGCGCACTCCCACTTCATCGACGTTGCAGTAGTAGTCGATCGCCGACGAAAGGAACTGCGTGACGACGACACCACCCGCCACGATGACGGCCGCGAGGATTCCCATCGAGATCCACCGACGACGCGAACTGCGAACGCGCACCGGTGGCGCCGCGCCAACCCCGGTGTCGCGCGGGCTCAGGTCCACGGTTTGTCGCCTTCGTCGACGAACGGGTCGAGTCGGCGGGCCTGTCGCGCGTTGCGCCACGCGTACACGGCGATCGGTACGAACGAGAGGATCCAGCTCACGATGATGAAGTCGGCGTGCTTCACGGCGTCACCTCCTCGGCTCGTCGCGCGGCAAGTGCGGCATCGATTCCGCGCAACTCGACCGCATCGAGCAGGGCGAGAACGCGGTTGCGATGCAGTACCAGCCAGGCGAAGATCGTCGTGAACACGGCGACGCCGAACACCAGCGTGAAGAGCATGAGCCCGTCCATCGTGACGTCACCGTTCGGGCGCAACACCGTCGCCTCTTGGTGGAGGGAGCGCCAGATCAACACGCTGAAGTGCACGAGCGGGATTTCGAGCACCGCGAACAACGCGACGATCGCCGATCGCTTGGCGCGCTGCTGGTGGGTGCCGCCGAGGCCGCGCACCGCGAGATAACCGACATAGGTGACGAAGAGGAACGCCGTCGTCGTGAGGCGCGGGTCCCACTGCCAGTAGGTACCCCACGACAAACGACCCCACAGGCTTCCCGTCACGAGGGTCACGCCCATGAAGATCACCCCGACCTCGGCCGACGCACCCGCGAGTCGGTCGAGGTTCAGCGAATGTTTCTTGCCCCACAGGTGGCCCGCGGAACACGCAGCGGTGAAGACGAACGCGAGGTATGCCACCCAGGCCGTCGGCACGTGCACGTACATGATGCGAACGCTGCTCCCCTGGTCGACGTCCTCGGCAGTGAAGAAGAGGCCCAACAACGCGAGAACGACCGAACCGCCGAGGGCGATGAGCCCGAGGTTGCGCGTCGCTACCGTGCGTGTCGGCGGGGGGACGCTCGTCGTTGCGTTGGACATGTCGAAGTCGGCTACTCGTCGGTGAGGGGGCCGAACCCCAGTGTTCCACCAAACAGGAAGATCGCGCCAAACACGGCAAGAAGCCCGACCCACGGCCAGCCCTCGGCGACGCGTGCACCATCGGAGCCGAACGCCGACTCGGTGGCCCGTGTCGCCCCGATGAGCACGGGCGCCACCGCGGGCAACAACAACAAAGGAAGCAAGGTTTCACGACCGCGTCCGGCGACGCTGAGACCGCCGTACACGGCGGCCAGTGCCGCGATTCCCAGCGAACCGAGGATGCACGTTGTGACCAGCAGCACAGCGCCGTGCACGTCGACATTGACCCTGTACAAGATCAGGGCGAGAACGGCGAGCACCGCTTCGAACACGACCAGTTGCACCACGAGTGCGGCAACCTTCCCGAGATACACACCCTGTGCCGGTACGCCGGCCAGACGCAGAGCGTCGATCGCCGAGTCGGCCGCCTCGACGGCGAACGAACGTTGCACGACCACGAGCGACGTGAACAGCGTCGCCATCCAGACGAGACCGGGCGCGACGCGTTGGAGGATTCCGTCGTTGTCGAGTGCAAAAGCGAACAGCACCATGACGATCGCCGCGAAGGGCAACACCTGATTCGTCATCACGCGACTGCGCCATTCGATGCGAAGATCCTTCGACGCGACGGCGCGCGCGACGGCAACGATGCGCGACACGGTCACGTTCGACCTCCAGCCTCTCTGATCCTGCCGCCCACGACCTCGATGCGTCGCGTCGCGAGTGACGCGGACCGTTCGAGTTCGTGCGATGCCACGATGACCGTCGCACCCGCGGCGACGGCATCGCGCAACAGAGCATCGATTTCGTCGCGCCCTGCGGCATCGAGACCCGCGTGTGGTTCGTCGAGCAGCCACAGCGTTGCTCTTCGCACCGCCATCACCGCCAGCGCCGTGCGCCGCTTTTGTCCCGCCGAGAGACGCGACACGGGGGTTGCGAGCAAACGATCCGTCAGACCCATGCGTGTGGCGGCTGCGTCGACTTCTTGCCGACTCGCGCCGACGACGTCGCCCCAAAACGCAACGTTTTCGCCGGCGCTGAGGTCGAGGTACAAACCATTCGCATGGCCGAGGAACCCGACGCTCGCACGCACCGCAGCACGATCGATGCCGACGTCGTGGCCCATCACGCGCGCCGACCCACGGGCGAGCGGCAAGAGGCCCGCGCACAGACGCAGAAGCGTCGTCTTTCCCGCCCCGTTGGCACCATGAACGACGACGAGCTCGCCACGCTCGATGGTCAATGTCGCTTCGGCGAGTGCCGGAAATGCGCCGAGAAGGACAACCGCGTCATGCAAATCGACGACGGATGTCTCCTTCACACGCCTGACGCTACAGACCCGACGGCGCGGTGACCCACTAGCGTCTTTCACCATGAAAGAGAGCGTGCGCCGACGTTTCGACGCGGCGCTCGGTCTCATCGGTCGCACGTTCATCACGGCCGGATTGCTGCTCCTCGGCCTCGTTGTCTACCAACTGTGGGGCACCGGCCTGGAACAAAGCCGCGCGCAGAGTCGACTGCGCGACGAGTTCGCGACGCTGCTCGCAACACCACCGACGACAGCCGACTCGAGCGGAGACGCGAGCAACGCCATCGCCACGCCAGTCATCACGCCAGTCATCACGCCGGTCGACATACCTGCAAGGCCGAATTCGGCGCTTGCCCTACTCGAGATTCCGTCGGCGAGCGTCGCAGACGTCGTCGTGAACGGGGCAACCGTTTCGGCACTGCGCCACGGGCCCGGCCACATTTCGGGTACCGCCCTGCCGGGCGAACCCGGCAACAGCGCCATCGCCGGGCATCGCACCACATACGGCGCTCCGTTCGCCGACCTCGACGACGTGGCGATCGGCGACGACGTGATCGTCACGACCCGCAGTGGGCGGTTCACCTACACGGTGAACGAAGTGAAGATCGTCGGGCCGAAACGCACCGACGTCCTTCGGCCACGCGAGGGTCGCACGCTTCTCACCTTGATCACGTGTCACCCACGATGGAGCACAGCCAAGCGGCTGATCGTCGTGGCCGAACTTTCATCGACCGAGCCCGCAACGACGACGAGCACACCCTCGACGTCGATCCCGCAGTCGGCGACAACCGTGACGCAGCCGTCGGTACCGACGTCGACCGTGGGGACGACTCCACCCAACGAAACAACCGAGCCACTCGCGGAACTCGACGGTTGGTTTTCCGACACGGGAGCCGTCCTGCCCGCGATTCTTCTCGGCCTCGGCCTCGTGGCGATTTCCGTCGGAACGCACTTCCTGCGTCGCAATCTGCGACGACGCGGCCGCCGTGATTCGCGGGCACGCCTGGCGGCATGGTCCGTCTCCGTTGTCCCGTTCTTCGTGGTGCTCTTCTATTGGTACCACTTCATCAACATGCTGCTTCCCGCCAGCACGTGAGCACTGCGATGCTCAGCGACCGTTGAAACGCGGCGGGCGCTTTTCGAGGAATGCCCGAGGACCCTCGAGTGCGTCCTCGCTCGACCATGCCTTCGCGCGAAGTTCGTCGAAGCGCGCGTCGACGACGATGCGCTCGGCAACGGCCTCAAGACCACGCTTGTGTGCCTGGATCGTGATTGGTGCGAGTGCGGCGAGATCGTCGGCCCATTCGAGCGCGTCAGCGAGACTCCCCA
>DAINNS010000088.1:0-6242 GCA_036735765.1 Ilumatobacteraceae bacterium
CCGGTCAGGAGGTGGCCGTAGGGCGGCAAACCGTTGGCGAACGGCGGGCCGTCGTAGAAGACGAACTCGTTCGCTCCGTTGTCACCTGCCGGCCGATTGCGAACCGAGGCAACGAAGGTCTCGTCGGCGGCCCAGAAGGCCTGCACTGCGTTTTCCACTGCGGGAAAGTTCGGTTGAGGGTCGACCTTCGGATACGGCACGAGACTGCAGGGTACGGCGTATGCGGAATATCAGGCGATTCCGCAGCGCAGAATGAGCCGTCCGACGACGAATTGAAGTGCCAGGATCACCACGATCGGCGAGAGATCGAAACCCCCCATAGGCGGCAGGTATCGACGCGCAAACCCGAGAACCGGCTCGGTGACCTTCCAGAGAACCTCGTACAGCCGACTCATTGGCCCGCCGCCACGCAGCGGAAACCACGAGAGGATGATGCGCACGAAGATGACGAGAACGTAGAGGTTGAGAACCTGACAGAGGATTTCGCGCATGGGGGTGTCGCGAATCAGTCGAGGTGCGTGTGACGTTGCGCCGACGGCTTGAGCAGGAACACGCCCGATGCGACGCGCTCCATCGTCCCGTTGAGTGCGTAGCAAATTCCGCTCGCGAAGTCGATCAGGCGACGCATCACTTCGGGTTCGGTCGCCTCGAGGTTCATGATGACGGGCTGGCCTTCCTTGAAGCGATCGGCGATTTCCTTCGCTTGCTCGAATCGTTGTGGCCGAACCGTGACAGGCTCACCACCAGCCGCCGTCAACGGACGCACCGTCGCCGTTTGACGTGGTGCACCAACAGGACGCAACCGCAGGCCCGAATCATCCTGTCGCGGATACGAGCCGGTATCGACGGGGATGGCGCCGCTCTCATCTTCGTAGTCGTATTCGGGCCGCGGACGTTGCAACCGACCCGACGGCTCGGCGGGATACCCGCGCGCAGGACGAGCGGGGCGTTCCATTTCGACGGACATGTCGTAGTCGTCGTATGCATCGTCGGCACCAAGGCCGAGATAGTCCATTGCGCGTCTCCACATCGACATGCTGGCAAGGCTACCCGAGGCGATCAGTCGGATCGGGGACGTTCGCCGAAGATCCCCGTGCCCACACGCACGATCGTCGAGCCCTCTTCCAACGCAATACGAACGTCATGGGTCATTCCCATCGACAGTTCGGCCAGCCCATTGTCCGCAGCGACACGCGCGGTCAGTGAGAATGCCGCGCGCGTGGCGACCGGCTCCCCGTCGCTCGGCCCCATTGTCATGAGACCCTCGACCACGAGCCCCGCGTCGGTGGCCGCGGCGAGAAGCGAGGAGACCTCGCTCGGCGCGCAGCCCGACTTCTGCTCTTCGTTCGTGGAGTTGACCTGCAGCAACACGCGGGGTGCCACACCCGACCGGGACGCCTCCTTGCCGAGCGCAGCAACAATCGACGCCCTGTCGACGGTGTGCCACAACGCGACGTGTGGCGCGAGCGCCTTCACCTTGTTCGACTGAAGATGACCGATGAAATGCACCGGCAGGGGTAGTGGGCCACGTGTGCGGTCGACCTTGTCGAGAACTTCCTGTGCATAGTTCTCCCCCACCGCGTCACAGCCGGAATCCCGCGCAATGGACCACGCTGCGACGTCGAAAGTTTTCGTCACAGCAACGATGCGCACTGCACGCTCGTCGCCGCGCACGTCGGCGATCAACCGACGCAATTCAGCAACGCGCCGGGCGACGACGTCGACTGCGGGAGGTTGGTTGGCCACGTGTGCGACCTGACGCCGCGCTCTTCGGCCCGGATGATTACTTCAGGAACGACGGAACGTCGAAGTCGTCGTCGCCGCTGGTATCGAGCGGATCCTTGTCGCTGAACGCATCGCGCGCAACCGGCCGCGGCTGGGCCTCGACCGAACGCAACGGCGCACGCTTTTGCTCGCCCCCGTCCCATCGGTCGAATCCGGCGGCGATGACGGTGACACGAATCTCGTCGCCAAGTTCGTCGTCGATGACGGTACCGAAGATGATGTTGGCGTCGGGATGCGCCACGCCGTGCACCACCTCGGCAGCCGCGTTCATCTCGAAAAGACCCATGCTGGACGGGCCCGAAATGTTGAGCAGGATGCCGCGGGCGCCGTCGATCTGGGCCTCGAGCAGCGGGCTGGTGATAGCGGCTTTGGCCGCGATGACCGCGCGATTGTCTCCGCTCGCATGCCCGATACCCATGAGCGCAGTACCGGCATTGGTGAGGATGTTCTTCACGTCGGCGAAGTCGGTGTTCACGAGGCCCGGCGTCGTGATGAGGTTCGTGATGCCTGCGACGCCGTCGAGGAGGATGTCGTCGGCCATCTTGAAGGCATTGAGCAAACTCGTCTTGTCGTTGGCGACCGTGAGGAGTCGATCGTTCGGAATCACGATCAGAGTGTCGACTTTTTCCTTCAGCTTCTGGATGCCGTTGTCGGCCTGTGTCGCGCGACGTCGACCCTCAAAACTGAACGGGCGGGTGACGACACCGATCGTCAACGCACCGAGGGATCGGGCGATCTCGGCGATGACGGGCGCCGCACCGGTACCCGTGCCACCGCCCTCACCCGCCGTGATGAAGACCATGTCGGCACCACTGATCATCTCTTCGATCTCGTCGCGATGCGCTTCTGCAGCGGACGCACCGACCTCGGGGTTACTGCCCGCACCGAGACCACGTGTGAGATCGCGGCCGATATCGAGTTTCACGTCTGCATCCGACATGAGCAGGGCCTGGGCGTCGGTGTTCACTGCGACGAACTCGACCCCCTTCAGTCCGGCATCGATCATGCGGTTGACGGCATTGACGCCACCGCCGCCGACACCGACGACCTTCATTACTGCGAGATAGTTCTGGGGCGCTCCGGCCATGGGCCAAGACCTCCGGGAGATCGGACAATTGGTGGGGTCATCTTTCCACGTTGAGCCCCGAAACTGGTGAATACTGCGAAATTTCCGGCCGGCGTCGTGGCGCTCAACGGCCGGCGAGAATCGGGTCGCCACTCGACAAGTCGATGCCGTTCAGGCTCGCGGGGTCGGTGCGTCGCAGAACGAGGACGAGCGCGACCATTTTCGACCGCAGATCGGTCGGTTGGCCGAACGTGACAACGGTTCCCGTCCGCAGAGTCATGAGGAGGTCGGTCCCACCTGCCACCCCCATGTTCAGCATCAGGGGAGCCACCTCGGGCGGCAGCGAAGCCGCAACCTGTGCGGCGGCCGTGTAGACGTCGTCAGCCAGGGCCCCGGCAGGAATGTCGGGCCCGACACCCGTGATCTGCGTGTAGGCGGTGGGTTGGCCGGCGAGCACGGAGATGACCCGCCCGTCGATGTCGATGACGCGAGCCTGGTTGTCGGCACCGAGATACCACGCGACCGGCTTGCGCTCGGCGATGTCGAGCACGACGGTCGATGGAAACCGCCTCTTCGCCTGCGCGTCACGCACCCACGGATCGGCCTTCAACACCCTTTCGACTTCACCGAGGTCGAGACTGAAGACCGACTTGCCGCGCACGAGCTCGTCGGCCGCCTCGAGGGTTGCCTTCGACGTGTAGCGCGCGCCGTCGACAACGACGTTGCGCACGCCGAACAACGGTGAGGCCAACACGGCCAACACGACACCAACAACGGCGAGTGGCAGCAACACCCATCCGACGACCCGCAGGCGACGACGACCCTCCGCGCGACGAACCGCGATCCGTCGCAAACGAAAACGTCCGTCACGCTTGACCACCCCGTCGCTTTCGTCATCGTCCGGATCGATGCCATCGATCCGCACGACTGGACCGGTGAGATCGTCATCCTCGATGACGAGTGGGGGCTTGCGTGCGTGCGTCAGGTCGTCGTCGGCGACGAGGTCGAGGGCATCAATGATCACGGTCTCGGTGTCGCCGGTGGCAGGCACCACGGGGATGGCCGACACGACAACGGGAACGTCCCCTGTGTGCTTCTCGAAGGCCGTCGTCAGTTCGTCGAGCACGTCGGCGGGAACGTCATTCACTGCGCGAACGACCGGCGTCTCCCCCGTCACGCGGGGTGCGCCGTCCACGGGTGTTGATTCGTCAGCCATTTCCACGCATCGTTCCGAAATCGAGCCTTGTTCCGGAATCGAGCCTTGCAGTTCCGTTGATCGACGACGTGTCTTTCGCCGGGGCAAACGGCAAACCCGGCGGAAAACCAACGAGACGCACCTCGCTGCGCAACGACAGTCCTTCGGCCTCGAGAACACGGCGGTGCACTTCCAGCATCACGCGAACCACGTCGGCGCTGGTCGCACCCGCATCCGCCTGGATGAAGTTCGCGTGCTTGTCGCTGACGGCCGCACCACCGATGCGCAGCCCACGCAACCCCAACCTGTCGATGATCTCGCCCGCCGAACGCGCGCCGTTGTCGGGGTTCACGAACACCGAGCCCGCGTTCTGACCTCCGGGTTGGTTGTCGCGGCGCCACCTCACGATGTCGGCGATTGCGGCATCTCCGGCACCGGGTGTCGCCCTCTCGAGCGCGAGGCCGACGTTGACGACGACGTGATGGTCGGCGAGGTCCGACCCGCGGAAGCGCAAACCGAGATCCGCCGCCGGTACGCGATGCATCTCGCCGGACCGCATGTCGAGAACGTCGGCGTCGACGAGCGACGCGACCATGTCCGAGCCGTGACCGCCGGCGTTCATGCGCACCGCACCGCCGATGGTTCCGGGCACACCGACCGCCCATTCGAACCCTGCGATGCCGAGCGCGCTCAGTTGCCGAGCGGCGACGGGAAGTGGCGTTGCACCGCCGACTCGAACCAACACCTTTCCCGGTGCGTCAACACCGGACCGGTCGTCGACGATCTCTACCCCACTCGCGAAGTCGCCGAGAACCATGCACAGCCCGGCAAAGCCCCCGTCGGCGATGAGCATGTTGCTGCCCCTCCCCATCACGAGCATCGGCGCGTCCGATGTTCCGCGCAGTCGGGCCACGACCGACAGTTCCTCGGCAGTTCGCACCGTCACGAGAACACGTGCGGGCCCGCCAGTCTTGTAGGTCGTGCGTTCACCCATCGGTGCGTTTTCGGTGACATCGAGACCAGCGTCTCTCAACCCAACCGCAAGGCGTCGCATCTCGCTTTCGACCAGAACTTCGTCGGGGAACGTTTCGATGTCACCACACCCGAACGACACGCACACGTCGGCCGGTCCGAGTTCGTCGGTCACGGCGGTCACGAGATCGCGCCGCGATGGGCACCACCGCACGTCCGCAGCCGGGTGAGCGGCACGCACGGCATCGACAACTAGTTCACCGGTCACTCCGGGAATCGGCGTCGTTCCCGAGGCATAGATGTCGGTCACGAACACGACGTCGGCCGCGGTGAACGCGTCGCGATATTGGTCCGACATCGCCGCCATTCGATGGAACCGGTTCGGTTGGAAGACCGCGACCAGGCGCCGCCCCGCGTACGCTCCGCTGCGCGTGGAGCGCAGAACCGCCGCGATCTCAGTGGGCAAATGCGCGTAGTCATCGACGAGAACCGCGCCGTCCTCACCGATGCTTCCGCGGACATCGAATCTGCGACCGACCCCGCGAAACGATTCCATCGCCGCCAGACACGCATCGATGCCCGCACCGTGCTCGAGGGCAAGAATCAACGCGGCGGTTGCGTTCGACACGTAGTGCTCGCCTTGCGCCCGCAGTCGCGCGGCGACCCGAGATCGACCGCCGAACAGTCTTTGCGCGCGCGATCCGGGAACGAGGTCGAACGTGAGATGGGACGGCCCCTGCTCGACGTTCTCGATGCGCACGTCAGCGTTCGCAATCGACCCATAGGTGAGCAGCCCCCGGTCCTCATTGCGCATTTGATCTGCGAGCGCGTCGAGCGCGGGGTCGTCGGCACACAGCACGACTGGACCCTTCACGTTGCGTGCGAAGCGACCGAAGCTTTCGGCAATTGCGTCGGTCGAGCCGAAGTGATCGAGATGATCGACGTCGACGTTCGTCACGACCGCGGCCGAAACGGGGAGGTGCTCGTGGGTACCGTCGCTCTCGTCGGCCTCGACGACGAATGGGCCCGATGCCGACCACGCACCGTTGGTGTGCAGGTCGGGCGCGTCTCCGCCGACGACGAAACCGCAACCGCCCGTCTCACCACCGAGCATCACCGCGAGCAGCGCCGTCGTCGACGTCTTGCCGTGCGTTCCGGCGATGGCGATAGTCGGCGCACATGCGCACAGTGCCGCCAACATTTCGGCGCGCGACAGCGCAGGTA